>DATEEV010000454.1:0-10380 GCA_035281005.1 Microthrixaceae bacterium
CCGGCGCCGCCCTCGGGGCCGAGGTCGATGATCCAGTCGGCGGTCTTGATGACGTCGAGGTTGTGCTCGATGACCAGGACCGTGTTGCCCTGGTCGACCAGGCGGCTGAGCACGCCGAGCAGCTTGCGGATGTCCTCGAAGTGGAGCCCGGTGGTCGGTTCGTCGAGGAGGTAGATCGTGTGCCCAGTGGACCGCTTGGCCAGTTCCGACGCGAGCTTCACCCGTTGCGCCTCGCCGCCCGACAGCGTGGTGGCCGGCTGGCCGAGGCGCACGTAGCCGAGGCCGACGTCGACGAGGGTCTGCATGTGCCGGGCGATCGACGGCTGGTTGGAGAAGAACTCGAGCGCCGCCTCGCACGGGAGGTCCAACACGTCCGCGATGGTCAGGCCCTTGAAGTGGATGTCGAGGGTGTCGCGGTTGTAGCGGGCCCCCTTGCACACCTCGCACGGGACGTACACGTCGGGCAGGAAGTGCATCTCGATCTTGATCGTGCCGTCGCCGGCACACGCCTCGCATCGGCCGCCCTTGACGTTGAACGAGAAGCGGCCCGGCTGGTAGCCGCGGATCTTCGCCTCCTGCGTCTGCGCGAACAGCTTGCGGATGTGGTCGAAGACGCCGGTGTAGGTGGCAGGGTTCGACCGCGGCGTCCGCCCGATCGGCGACTGGTCGATGTCGATCACCTTGTCGAGGAGGTCGATGCCGTCGATGCGGGTGTGCAGCCCTGGCGGCATCTTCGACGAGTAGACGTGCTGCATCAGTGCCCGGAGCAGGATGTCGTTGATCAGCGTGGACTTGCCCGAGCCCGACACGCCCGTGACCGTCACGAAGCACCCGAGCGGGATGTCGACGTCGATCTTCTGGAGGTTGTGCTCGCGGGCACCCTTGATCGACAGCCACTCGTCGCCCGGTTCGCGTCGCAGCGCCGGCAGCGGGATCGACTTCTTGCCCGAGAGGTACTTGCCCGTGAGCGACTTCCGGTTGCGCAGCAGACCGGCGACCGAGCCGGCGTGGACGATCTCGCCGCCGTGCTCCCCCGCCCCGGGACCGATGTCGACGACATGGTCCGCCACCTTGATCGTGTCCTCGTCGTGCTCGACCACCAACACGGTGTTGCCCAGGTCGCGCAGCCGCTGGAGCGTCTCGATCAGCCGGTGGTTGTCTCGCTGGTGCAGCCCGATCGACGGCTCGTCGAGCACGTAGAGCACGCCGACGAGCCCGGAGCCGATCTGCGACGCGAGACGGATCCGTTGCGCCTCGCCGCCCGAGAGGGTCGACGCCGAACGGTGAAGGTTGAGGTAGTCGAGGCCGACGTCGCAGAGGAACTGCAGCCGTGCGTCGATCTCCTTCAGCACGCGCTCGGCGATCTGTCGCTGCCGTTCATCGAGGTCGAGGTCGGCGATCGTGCGGGCGGCATCCGCGATCGGCAGGCTGCAAAGCTCGAAGACGTTGTGACCGCCGACCGTCACGGCCAGCGCGTACTCGTTCAGGCGTGCGCCGCCGCAGGTGTGGCAGGGCACCTCGCGCATGTAGCCCTCGATGGCCTCGCGGGTGGAGTCGGACTCGGCCTCGGAGTGGCGGCGCTGCAGGTATGGGATGGCCCCCTCGTAGCGGGCGGAGTAGCTGCGGGTGCGCCCGTACCGATTCCGGAATTTCACGTCGACGCGGTCGGCGTCGGCCAGCCCGTAGAGCAGCAGCTTCTGTTGCTTCTTGGTCAGTGATCCGAACGCCTTGTCGGACGGGATGCCCTGCGCCCCGCAGACCGACTCGAGCAGGCGGTGGAAGTACTTCGCGTGACCGCCGGACCACGGCGCGATCGCACCGTCATCGACCGAGAGGTCGGGGTTCGGCACCACCAGCTCGGGGTCGACCTCGTACACCATGCCGAGGCCGTCGCAGCTCGGGCAGGCGCCATACGGGGAGTTGAAGGAGAAGTTCCGGGGAGCGAGCTCCTCGAAGGACTTGCCGTCGGAGGGCCGGGAGAGCTTCTCGGAGAAAGTGAGCACCTCGGGCTCGACGCCGTCGCTCGACGCCGTCGTGTCCGGATCGCGGGCGGGCACGAGCTCGACCTGGGCCATGCCTTCGGCGAGCACCAGCGCGGTCTCCATCGACTCGGTCAGGCGACGTTCGATGCCCTCGCGTTGAACGAGCCGGTCGACCACGACCTCGATCGTGTGCTGTTCGTAGCGGGCGAGCTCGATCTTCCCGCCCAGCTCGTGCACCTCGCCGTCGACCCGGACCCGGTTGAACCCCTGCTTCGCCAGGTCGGTGAAGAGCTGCTCGTAGGTGCCTTTGCGGCCACGGACGACCGGCGCGAGCACCTGGTACCGCGTGCCCTCGGGGAGGGTGAGCAGGCGATCGACGATCTGTTGGGGCGTCTGGCGGACCAGTGCCTCGCCCGTCTCGGGGTCGTGAGCGATGCCGACCCGGGCGAAGAGGAGGCGCATGTAGTCGTAGATCTCGGTGACGGTGCCGACCGTGGACCGGGGGTTGCGCGAGGCGGACTTCTGGTCGATGGAGATCGCGGGCGACAGACCCTCGATGAACTCGACGTCGGGCTTGTCCATCTGGCCGAGGAACTGGCGCGCGTAGGCCGACAGCGACTCGACGTAGCGCCGCTGCCCCTCGGCATAGATGGTGTCGAACGCGAGGGAGCTCTTCCCGGAGCCCGACAACCCGGTGAACACGATCAGCCGATCTCTCGGCAGCTCGAGTGAGACGTCCTTGAGGTTGTGTTCTTTGGCGCCGCGGATGACGATCACATCGGCCACCGAACCAGCCTAACCCAGCGGACCGACATCGAACACATGTTCGCTGACCATCGCGAGTGAGATCCCGGGTCCCGTGCCCGACGTCGTGTACTTCTACGTCCACTGGCAGCCGACCCTGTCCGTCAGGAGTGAGCGAACCCGGCGACCTGCCAACCGTTCGAGTCCAGTTCCACGACATGGTCGACCTCACTCATGGATGCACCACCGGCACGTCGGCCCCCATCCGGGAGCGGCGGGTCGCGAAGGCCTGCGAGCCATACTGGGTCCATGAGCAGTTCGACCGGACGCCTCTTTCGCGTCACCACCTTCGGGGAGTCTCACGGTGGCGGCGTCGGTGTCGTGGTCGACGGCTGTCCCCCACGACTCTCGCTCGACGTGGCGTCGATCCAGGCGGACCTCGATCGACGGCGGCCCGGTCAGAGCCGCCTGGTCACCCAACGCGACGAGTCGGACACCGTGGAGGTGCTCTCCGGCATCGTCGACGGCCAGACGCTCGGCACGCCGATCGCGATGCTCGTTCGCAACAAGGACCAGCACAGCGGCGCGTATGACCACCTCTCCGGCGTCTACCGCCCGTCACACGCCGACTACACCTACGACGCGAAGTACGGCATCCGAGCCGTCGCCGGGGGCGGCCGGGCATCGGCGCGCGAGACGATCGGTCGGGTCGCGGCGGGGGCGATCGCCCGGGCACTGCTCCGCCAGGTCGCGGGTCTCGAGGTGCTGGCCTGGGTTTCGTCGGTCCACTCGATCGACGCGAAGGTCGACGCCTCGTCGGTGACGCTCGAGCAGGTCGAGGCGTCGGCGACGCGGTGCCCCGACCCCGAGGCCGCCGCGCGGATCGAGGCGGCGATCGAAGCCGCGCGCCGCGACGGCGACTCTCTCGGCGGTGTTGTCGAGTGTGTGGCCCGGGGGGTGCCCGCCGGCCTGGGCGAGCCCGTCTTCGACAAGCTCGAGGCCGACCTGGCCCACGCCGTGATGTCGCTGCCGGCTTCGAAGGGCTTCGAGTTGGGCGCCGGCTTCGGCGCCACCCGCATGACGGGTCGGGAGCACAACGACCCCTTCGTGCCAGGCCCCGATGGTCGGCCCCGCACGACCACGAACCACTCCGGTGGGGTGCAGGGTGGGATCACCAACGGCGAGGACGTCGTGTTCCGGGTTGCGTTCAAGCCGACCGCGACCATCGCGTCGGCCCAGGACACGGTGACCACCGAGGGCGAGTCGACGGTCCTGGAGGCCAGGGGCCGCCACGATCCGTGCGTGTTGCCCCGCGCCGTGCCGATGGTCGAGGCCGCAGCACTGCTGGTGCTGGCCGATCACTGGCTCCGCCAGCAGGCCGTCGATGTCCTCTCCTGAGGCTGGCCCCCGGACCGTGGCGCCGGACGCCACAAATGACCGCCAGAATCCAGGACGGGAATTCCGGGGCCGCGAAACGTGGCGCCGGCCGCCACGAATGACCGCCAGTTCACGGGTGGGGGAAAGGCGTCAGCCGGCGACGCCGGCGTCGCGGAGCTCGCGACGTAGTTCCTTGATCTCGTCGCGGAGGCGAGCCGCGTACTCGAAGCGCAGCTCGGCCGAAGCGTCGTGCATCTCCTCCTCGAGCGTCTGGATCAGCCGCCCGAGGTCCTGAGGAGCGAGGTCGCGGAACTCGTCGCGCACGACCTTCTCGCCCGGCCGACGCCGACGCTGGTCCTTGCCCGGGACCGGCGCGGTGCCGTCGCCGCCTCGCAACTGCTCGAGGATGTCGGTGACCGCCTTGCGGATCGTCTGCGGGTTGATCCCGTGCTCGGCGTTGTAGGCCTCCTGCAGCCCGCGGCGGCGGTTCGTCTCGGACAGCGCACGCTTCATCGAGTCGGTCATGTTGTCGGCGTACATCACCACCTGTCCGTCGACGTTGCGGGCCGCGCGGCCGATCATCTGGATGAGAGAGGTCTGGCTGCGGAGGAACCCCTCCTTGTCGGCGTCGAGGATCGCGACCAGTGACACCTCGGGGAGGTCGAGGCCCTCCCGCAACAGGTTGATGCCGACGAGCACGTCGAACTCACCCAGGCGAAGGTCACGGATCAATTCGATGCGCTGGATGGTGTCGACCTCGGAGTGCAGGTACCGCACCCGCACCCCCATCTCGAGCAGGTAGTCGGTGAGGTCCTCGGCCATCTTCTTCGTGAGCGTGGTGACGAGGATGCGGTCGCCCTTGGTGACGCGCTGTTCGATCATGGCCATGAGGTCGTCGATCTGACCCTTGGTCGGGCGCACCATCACCTCGGGATCGACCAGGCCTGTCGGACGGACGATCTGCTCGACCACCTGGACCGAGTGCTCGAGCTCCCACGGGCCGGGCGTCGCCGACAGGAAGATCGTCTGGCCTGCCCGCTCCACCCACTCATCGAAGCGCAACGGCCGGTTGTCGCCCGCGGACGGCAGACGGAAACCGTGCTCGATCAGCGTCTCCTTGCGGGAACGGTCACCCTCGTACTGGCCGTGCAGCTGCGGGATCGTGACGTGGCTCTCGTCGATGATGGTCAGGTAGTCGCGCGGGAAGAAGTCGAGCAGCGTGTTGGGCGCCTCGCCCGGGCTGCGGCCGTCGATCGGCGCCGAGTAATTCTCGATGCCGTTGCAGAACCCCATCTCCTGCATCATCTCGAGGTCGTAGCTGGTGCGCATGCGGAGCCGTTGCGCCTCGAGGAGCTTGCCCTCGCGCTCGAAGAGCGCCAGCCGTTCCTGCAGCTCGGCCTCGATGCGCACGATCGCGGCCTTCAACCGCTCGTCGGACGTCGCGTAGTGCGTGGCCGGGAACAACAGCAGGTCGTCCATGGTCTCGACGCGCTCGCCGGTGACCGGGTCGACCCGGGTGATCGACTCGATCTCGTCGCCGAACATGCCGATGCGCACCGGCGCCTCGTCGTACGCGGGGTGCACCTCGATCACGTCGCCCCGCACCCGGAACTTCTGGCGCACGAGGTTCATGTCGTTGCGCTCGTACTGGATGGCGACGAGCTGGCGGAGGATGTCGCGCTGGTCGACGACGTCGCCCACGCGCAGGTACATCATCTGCGAGCGGTACTCCTCGGGTGAGCCCAGGCCGTAGATGCAGCTGACCGACGCCACGACGATCGTGTCGCGCCGGGTGAGCAGCGCGGACGTGGCCGCATGGCGCAGCCGATCGATCTCGTCGTTCACCGACGAGTCCTTCTCGATGTAGGTGTCGGAGGCCGGCATGTAGGCCTCGGGCTGGTAGTAGTCGTAGTACGAGACGAAGTACTCGACCCGGTTCTCGGGGAAGAACTCCCGGAACTCGTTCGCGAGCTGTGCCGCGAGGCTCTTGTTGGGGGCGATCACGAGGGTCGGCCGCTGCACCTGCTCGATCGTCCAGGCCATGGTGGCGGACTTGCCGGACCCGGTGATGCCGAGCAGCGTCTGGAACCGCTCGCCGCGCCACATTCCCTCGGACAGCCGCTCGATCGCCGCCGGCTGATCACCCGCCGCCTGGAACTCGGAACGAACCTTGAACGGTCGGTCGGATCGCGGTTCGGTGATGATCGGCATCGCCGAAAGCCTACCGATGCCCTATGACGGTCTGTCCTCCGCCGGCGCGGCGTTGACCTGCGCCACCAACTCCTGCCAGACCTGTTCGAGCTGGGCATCCAGCCCGTCGACATCGCCCGAGTTGTCGACGACCCAGGTCGCCCCGGCCAGCCGTTCCTCGCGCGACGCCTGGTTCGCGATCCTCGCCCGCGCATCACCCTCGGAGAACTCGCGGAAGCGCACCAGCCTCTGCACCGCCACCTCGGGGTCGAGGTCGACGACGATCGTTCCGGCGATTCCGTCCCAGCCCGACTCGGTGAGCAGGGGGATGTCGAGCACGACGATGTTGTCGGTGCTCGACTGCTCGGCGACCATCCGGAACATCTCGTCGCGGACCCGGGGATGGACGATGGCCCCGAGCGCGTCGAGTCGCTCCTTGTCGCCGAAGACCAGGTCGGCCACGGCCTGCCGATCGAGCGTCCCGTCGGGATGCAGGATCCCGTCCCCCAACAGCTCCACCATCTCGGCGAGCACGGGTTGCCCCGGCTGTTGCAGGTCTCGCACGATGGCATCGGCGTCGACGACCACCGCACCGAGGGCTGCGAGCTTTCCCGACACCGTGGTCTTCCCCGAGCCGATCCCTCCGGTCAGTCCGACGAGCAGCATCGGTGGACTCTAACGATCCCCGACCTATCCGGGGATGTTGCCGGGAAGGGGGCCCTCCGGGACGGGCAGCGTCGTGACCGGCGAGCACTCCAGGATCACCTTCGACACCGAGGCGGACAGGTCGGCAGGCGGGACCTCGCCCTCGTCCAGGCCCATGAGCCGGTCGACGGAGTCGTCGTCGAGCTTCCCGTAGACGCAGCCCCACGTCTCGGTCCACTGCTCCTCCGACCCAGGGGCCTCCGAGGCTGCGGGGCTGCTGGCGACCATATGGTCGACGAACTCGGCACGAGTCGGCGGTTCCCCACACGCGGAGGTGCCGAGGCAGATCGCGACGACCACCAGCATCAAGAGTCGCTGACTCCGGCTGGTTCCCCGCATCACTCCCCCTCACATTCGCCCGGCTGTGAGCACGAGACTACGGCGAGGCCGCGCCGCCATTCGATTCGACGAGCCGGAGCCCCGGCGGGAGCGCGCCGTCGTCGGGAGGGAGCTCGACCGCGAACTTCGTGCGGTGTGCCGGGAACACGTGCTCGCTCATGAGCACGGGCTGACCAGCGACCGATCTCGTGATCCGCTCTGCGACCAGCACCGGTGAGCCTTGCGGGATCGCGAGCAGCTCGGCATCGGCGGCGGATGCGGCCTCGGCACCGATGGTCTGGGTCGCGCCGCCGAGCTCGACCGGGAGCTGCTCCAGGAACGAGGCGCGTTCCACGTCCGCGCGGGACAGTTCGGCGCCGAGCGACTCCGGACACCAGACCATCACCCGGGCGAACGGCTCCCCGTCGGCGAGGTGGAGGCGTTGCACCTCGAGCACCGTGCGTTCGCCGAGAACCGAACCGACCCGGGGCGGAGGTGGGCCGAACCGGAAGCCGAGCACGCGACGCTCACTGCGGATTCCCGCCGCGGCCAGCTGACGTTCGATCGTGTCGAGTCGGCTCAGATCCTGGCGCAGCGGGTCAGCCGCCACGATCCAGCCGTAGCCCTGACGACTCTCGAGCAGACCCTCCGAACGGAGCGACTCGAGCGCCCGGCGGATCGTGACCCGCGACGCCCCATACGTCTCCGAGAGCTCGGCCTCCGATGGCAGGATCCGTCCCGCCGCGAACTCGCCCCCGGCGATGCGAGATCGGATCGCGTCGGCGATGATCTGGTAACGGATCGTCCGCGTCGTCGAGGGACCAGACGATGGTCCTTGCGGTGGGCTCGACGAGGCTGGGGTCACTTGTATCTAACTTGTCTGCAGCGATCAACTTGTCCTATACTTGTATCAGCGTAGCCCCACCATGGTGGTGCGCACGACCGACCAACAGGGAGGCCCCATGGGCAACGAAACGGCACCCGCTACGGGCAGTGCGACGGGAACCGGGACGGCGTCAACCCCCATCGAGCTCGTGCAAGGCGTCTACTCGACCCTCGAGCGGCGAGTCGGTGAGGCCCGGAGTCGGGTCGGTCGACCACTGACCCTGTCCGAGAAGATCCTCTTCAACCACCTCGACGCGGCGCAGTTCGACGCCGACGCCGCGGTCGAGCGAGCGGTGTCGTACAACGACCTCCGGCCCGACCGCGTGGCGATGCAGGACGCGACCGCCCAGATGGCGTTGCTGCAGTTCATGACCGCGGGCCTGCCCACCGTGGCGGTGCCGTCCACCGTCCACTGCGACCACCTCATCCAGGCCAAGGTCGGCGCGAAGACCGACCTCCTCACCGCCGAGTCCGGCAACAAGGAGGTCTACGACTTCCTGGAGTCGGTCTCCGCTCGCTACGGCATCGGGTTCTGGAAGCCGGGCTCGGGCATCATCCACCAGGTCGTCCTCGAGCAGTACGCGTTCCCGGGCGGCATGATGATCGGCACCGACAGCCACACCCCGAACGCCGGGGGCCTCGGGATGATCGCGATCGGCGTGGGCGGCGCGGACGCCGTCGACGTGATGACCGGGTTCCCGTTCAACGTGCGGTGGCCGAAGCTCATCGGCGTCCACCTCACCGGTTCGCTCAACGGCTGGTCGTCCCCGAAGGACGTCATCCTCAAGGTCGCCGAGATCCTCACCGTCAAGGGCGGCACCGGAGCGATCGTCGAGTACTTCGGGCCGGGCGCGAACTCGATCTCGTGCACCGGTAAGGCGACCATCTGCAACATGGGCGCCGAGATCGGCGCCACCACCTCTGTGTTCGCCTACGACGACGCGATGGCCCGCTACCTCAAGGCCACGGGTCGCGAGGCGATCGCGGATGCCGCGAACGCCGTCGCTCATCACCTCGGCGCCGACGACGAGGTGCTCGCCGATCCCCATTCCGCGTTCGACCAGGTGATCGAGATCGACCTCTCGACGTTGCGACCCCACATCAACGGCCCCCAGACCCCTGACCTCGCCCGTGAGGTCAGCGCACTCGGCGACGAGGCCCGCGCCAACGGCTGGCCCCTGGAGATCTCCTCCGCGCTCGTCGGGTCGTGCACCAACTCGTCGTACGAGGACATCACGCGAGCGGCCTCGATCCTCCGCGCCGCCGAGGCCAAGGGCCTGTCCGTGCAGGTCCCACTCCTCATCACCCCTGGCTCGGAGCAGGTGCGCGCCACCATCGAACGAGACGGCCTGCTCGAAGTCTTCGAGGCCGCCGGCGCGACGGTGCTCGCGAACGCATGCGGGCCCTGCATCGGCCAGTGGTCACGACCCGAAGCGGACAATGACCACGTCAACACGATCGTCACGAGCTACAACCGCAACTTCCCCAAGCGCAACGACGGTTCGGCGAACACGCTCGCCTTCGTCACCTCCCCCGAGACCGTCGTGGCCCTCGCTCTCGCCGGGACCCTCGACTTCGATCCGATCGACGGCACGCTGACCTCCCCCGACGGCGAGGCGGTGCAGCTCCCCGAGCCCGTCGGCCAGGAGCTCCCGGACGCGGGCTTCACCCCGGGTGAGTCGGGCTTCGTCGCCCCGCCACCCGACGGCGCTGGGATCGATGTGGTCGTGGCATCAACCTCGGACCGGCTCCAACTGCTCGAGCCGTTCGCGGCCTGGGACGGCAACGACTACCTCGACCTTCCGATCCTGGTGAAGGCCAAGGGGAAGTGCACGACGGACCACATCTCGATGGCGGGCCCGTGGCTCAAGTACCGCGGTCACCTCGAGAACATCTCGGGCAACCTCTTCCTCGGCGCGACCAACGCCTTCACCGGGGCCACCGGCGAAGGCAAGGACCAGCTCGACGGCGTGACCAGGTCCTACCCCGACATCGCCAAGCACTACCACGAGGCCGGCCAGCCGTGGATCGCGGTGGGCGACGAGAACTGGGGCGAGGGCTCGTCACGCGAGCACGCCGCGATGGAGCCGCGGTTCCGCGGCGCGAGGGCGATCCTCGTGCGGAGCTTCGCTCGCATCCACGAGGCGAACCTGAAGAAGCAGGGCGTCCTGCCGCTGAC
>DATEEV010000455.1:0-3953 GCA_035281005.1 Microthrixaceae bacterium
GGGCGATCTACCGATCCTGATCGGCGGGGCGGGGGAGAAGGTCACGTTGCGCCTGGTGGCCGAGTTTGCCGATGCGTGGAACACGTTCGGCCCACCCGACGCGTGGAGCGCCAAGAACGCGGTGCTCGATCGGCATTGCGCGGCGGTGGGGCGCGACCCGGGCGCGATCGAGCGCACGGTCCTCGTCGGGTACGAGGACCTCGACCGCTTCGACGACTACGTGGCCGCGGGCGCCCAGCACCTCATCATGCAGGTGGCGCATCCGTTCGACTTCGCGAACGTCGAGGCGCTGCTCGCTAATGCGGAGCGCTGACCGCGGTCAGCTGACGGCTAGTGGCGGCGCCGTGACCGGCTCGCGCGCCAACCCGACCACCACGGCCCATGCGGCGGCGGCGAGGCCGATGCCGCCACAGACGATCCACATCGAGGTCGGGCCGAGGACGTCGGAGAGCACCCCGCCGACGATGGCCGCGACGGGGAGCACCGACCAGACGACCATTCGCGAGGTCAGAGCGATCCGGCCCTGCTGGTGGTTCGGGTAGACGCGTTGGCGCATCGCCGCGAGGTGGGTCATCGCGGCGGTGACACCGACACCGACGGCGGCGAACGCCAGGGCCGCGGTGAGGATCGACGGGACGAGACCGGTCAGGAGCACCGCGCCGGAGAACAGCGCCGTTCCGGCCATGATGACGCCGGGTCGGATGTCGTCGCGTCGCTCGATGAAGGGCGCCGCGACGATGCCGCTCAGTCCGCCGATCGCGAACATCGCGCCGATGGCCCAGGGGCTGAGTCCCAGATCGTCGGTGGCGAGGCTGACGAACTGGGGGCCGAGGGGGAGCGCGGCGACGCTGGCGAAAGCCATCACGACGAGCGAGCGTCGGTAGACGCGATTGGCGCGGATCTCCTTGAACGTCGCGGCGAACTCACGTCGCAGCGGTTCGCGTGTCTCCTCGTCCGGCGCGGGCGCGAGCTCGATGTGGCGGCGCCGGGCCAGCCGTCCGACCACCGCGACGGCGATCGCTGCGATGACGAAGATGATCGCGTCGACCCCGAAGGCGAGCCACACGCCGAGGGAGATCGCGGCGCCGGCGAGCAATGGGCCCACGGTCACCCCGATGTTCTCAGAGAGGTTGAGTCGATCGTCGGTGCGGACGTCGAGCTCGTCGGGCACGAGCCGGGCGATGAGCGAGCTCTCGGCGCCGTCGTGGAAGAGGCGCAGCAGGCTGAGTGCGAACGCCGCGATCACCAGGAGGGCGGCGGGCCCGAGCTCGCTCCAGCCGAGCAACGCGACGAGGGCGAGGATCGCGGCGCGTGCCACGTTGGTGCGGATCATCACCGGACGAGGGTGGCGGCGATCGGTGACCGATCCGGCCATCGTGCCGAACAGCACGGTGGCGAGCGCCTCGGCCGAGACGATCAGGGCGACCACGACGGCGGACCCGGTGAGCCGGTCGGCGGCGATCGGCAGGGCGACCAGCCTCATGTGGTCGCCGATCGTCGAGCACAGGTGCCCGGCCCAGAAGGCACGGAACGCGCGCCAGCGCGCCTTGATCTCGCGAGGTGTGAGCCCCGACACGTGGGGTGGGTCCGCGACGACGGAGAGCGTCGGCGTACCGATGCCGAAGCACCGAGCGATCAGGCCCCGGCCGATGAGGTCCGCGACGGGCAGCTCGTTCGAGGGCGCCGGGGCGCGATCCGGACGGAGCTCCGTCGTCATCGACCCGACGGTACCTGCCACTCAGCGATGTATCCAGAGCGCTCTTCGTGGCGCGATCGTGGCGTCGGGACCCGAACTTGGC
Organism: Microthrixaceae bacterium; assembly: GCA_035281005.1. Classification (GTDB taxonomy): domain Bacteria; phylum Actinomycetota; class Acidimicrobiia; order Acidimicrobiales; family Microtrichaceae; genus DATEEV01. Next base: position 1,800 of record DATEEV010000455.1, read on the forward strand.
CGAATTCGCCCGCTGAACAGCGTTTTTGACCTCGTTCGGCCACAAAGCGGGTCGTCGAGACCACTCTGCGAGCAAGGCCACCGATCAGGTGCTGACGCCCTGCCAGTCGTCGATCGTCGTCGACCACGCGACGTCGATGCCGACCTCGCCCGGGGCGGTCGGTTCGTCAGGCGTCTCGCCGTCGAGACGAAACCCGAGTGACTCGGGTACACCTCGACTCGCGAGGTTGGCCGCATCGTGGTGGATCTCGACACGGGCGATGCCGGGCACGGACAGGGCCACGTTCGTCAACTCGCGCGCGATCTCCGTCGCGTAGCCCCGGCGAAGGTGATGGACGTGAACCCAATAGCCGATCTCGAGCGACTCTGGTCCGGCGCGACGGTGCAGCCCGCAACCGCCCACGACGACATCGGCCAGGAACGCTCCGAAGATCACGTCGCCCCCGCTGTGCCAGTGCGCCTCCCACCCGACGACCAGGTCGCGCCGATCGTCGTCACTCATCGGTTCATCCGCGATCCACGGCATCCATGGGCGAAGGTGCTCCGTGTTGGCAACGACGGCGGCACCCAGCAGCGGAGCGTCGACGGGCAGCCAACGCCGAAGCGTCAACCGCGGGGAGACGACGATCTCCGGCAGCACGATCACGCGACGATCCTGGCACTCGACCAGACGAGGTGGACATCGAAGCGGGTCACCCGATGGGACCGCGGGGCCACGCCGTCCCGCCGAGGCCCCGCGGCCAAGCGCAACGTCGCGTTGCGGTCATCCGGATGGACGCGTGATGGCTGGCGGGTCCACCACTGAGAGCGCCCAAGATCCTCGGCTACCGTGCCACCGCCATCCCTGGGGGCGCTGTGGGTGGTGAGGTGAACATCAGCCAGAGGAGCAATGCGGAGGGGATCTCGGCGGCACTGCTGCACGCTGACGACCGCACGGGCTCGGTTCCGGATCCGGTCGACGAGGCCGAACCGTCGCGGAACGACCGAGTCGACACGATCATGATCAAGGACCCTGAGGGCAACTCCATCGCCTTCGCCGAGCCAACGGATCCAACACTGGCGCGCTGAACGCCGATGAGGTCGTTCGGCGCGAGAACCTCCGCCGCGATGTCGAGAAGATGGTTCAGCTCCGTCCCCTGGGCTGACTCAGCCGAAGTCGATCTGGGTATTGCCACCTGCATGGCAGCCAAGCGACCGGATGATCTGACAGACACATTGCGCTCTCTGGGTGTCAAGCGGAAGCTTGCCCGCCGGCTAGGCGACCTCGAGGGCAACTCGCGTCGTGACGGGTCCAAGGGGGAGCAGCTCGCCCGGCAGGCCGTCGAGGACCTCTCCACTGCGGTCGACGAGATCCGGGAGCGCGTCCTCACCTCAGACCCCAAGCGTCGCGCGGCAGGCCGAAAGGCGGCGAGCACGCGTCAGCGAGCGTCCGCGAAACGGCGTACCAGCGCGAAGCGCGGAGCGCAGACACGTGCAAGGGTGAAAAAGGCGAGGTCGTCGTAAAGGTCGGACAAGTACCCGCGCCACCGTCACTCCGTTTCTTTCGGCGAGCTGCGGTCGGGACGCGAACGGCCCCGGCGGAGCGGGCCTTCACTTCCGCGGTGGCCTGTCGGTGCCTCCACCTCCTGCCCCCGAACGCCAGTGAGCGTCGGTGACGCCGTGGCCGACGTGCCTGAGCGAATTGGCTCACCCATCGGAAACTCTGAAGCCGGCGTTGGTGCTACCCACAACGCCCGACCACATGTGCGTTCTGGGACATCGTTCTGTGCGCGCTTGCCGAGGGCAGATCGCCGATTCGAGCGCGGTTCATTTGAGCAGCGACTGGCAAAGGACGTCGCCGAGCCATGTCTCGTACCGGTCGGCCGTCCTCTTGCCGGTGGAGAAGACCGTGAAGACCTCGGGTTCGGTGAGGGCCAGGAGGGTCACGGCCGTATCGTCTCGAGAAAGTCGCGCTCGGGCGCCGGCCTTCTGGAGGAGGTCGTTGGCTGTGCGTCGGCTGCGCTTGAGGCGCTCCGACATGATGTCGGCCCAGACATGGTCCAGCTCAGCGTCGAGCGGCGCCGCCGCGCGAAGCACGTTGAGCAGCCGGCCCGCCCGCTCGTATAGGCGTCGGGCGTTGCGGGCCACCAACTGGAGCTGACGGACAGCGTCAGGC
>DATEEV010000456.1:0-4703 GCA_035281005.1 Microthrixaceae bacterium
CTCGAGCTCGACGCCGATCACCTCCGCGAACCCGAGCTCCCGAGCGACGGGTCGCAGGTAGTACACGAGCGAGGCCGAGACCATCACGAGCTCGTGGCCCTCCTCGCGATGCCACTTGATCTGCTCGACGACGTCGGGCCGGAAGCGTGACGGCAGACGCTTGGCGTAGTCCTCGCCGCGCTCGTCGAGCTGCGTGGCGGTGAGCCCGCGCAGTGCCGCGCCGACCACCCGCTCCTTGGCACTGTCTCGCGTGCTGTCGTCCGCCAGGACCTTGGCGAGGTCGAGCGAGTGCCGCGCCGCGGCCGCCGCGGTCCGAGCTGCACCCGCGGCGTGGACGAGGAAGCCCAGCAGCGTGTCGCGACGCGTGACGGTCCCGTCGAAGTCGAACGCCGCCAGGCGCAGCGACGCCTCCGGCGTCGGATCGCTCACAGGGCGGGCGTGCGGTTCGTCACGAACGAGTCGAGCCGCTCCAGGGTGCGCTCCATGTTCGGCTCGTGGCGAGCCGGGTAGCCGGCGAGCTCGATGAACTTGGGGACGAGCGCGGTGGACCAGTCGAAGGTCTCGGTCACCTCGGTGCCCCCCTCGACCTCCTCCAGGGTGAAGCGCCAGCGGTGGCGGACGGCGTGGCGCCAGGCGATCCGCCGGTTGGGCTCGAACTCCACGACGACGTTGCTGGTCCGGTACGGAACGCCGATCTTCATCTCCATGCCGAACTTCGAGCCCATCGTGAGGCGCTCGCTGCCACGTGCTCCCCGCACGGTGCCGGATCCGTCGATCACCGCGTGGAGCGACGCGTCGGTGAGCACGTCGAAGAGCTGTTGCGGCGAGGCCGCGATCACCCTCGACACCGAGGTCTGTCGCCGAGCCAGGTCGACCGTCATGGCGTCATGCGAGCAGGTCCGACAGCGCGGTGTCCAGCACGGGGTGCTCGAACTCGTAGCCGGCGCGGGTGAGCACGGCGGGCTGGAGCCGCTGCGACCCCAGCAGCAACGAATCGGCGAGCTCGCGGCCGAACAGCACCCGCGGCCCGATCATCGGGATGATCGTGGTGGGTCGATGGAGCGCCCGGCCGAGCGTCTTCGCGAACTCGGCGTTGGTCACCGGGTTGGGGGCCACCATGTTCACCGGGCCGAACACGGCACTGCCGTTGGGGCTCTCGAGGAGGAAGGCGATCGCGGCGACCTCGTCGTCGAGCGTGATCCAGCTCATGTACTGACGACCTGACCCGGACCTGCCGCCCAGACCGAACCGGAAGAAGGGGAGCTGGCGCGCCAGGACACCGCCGTCGGGGCTCAAAACGATGCCGCTGCGCAGGAACACGACCCGCGCGCCGGCGTCGATCGCCGGGGACGCCGCGGCCTCCCAGTCGGTGACGACTCCGGCCAGGAAGTCGTCGCCGGCGGGCGCGGTCTCGTCGAGCAGGCGGTCGCCGGCATCGCCGTAGTACCCGATGGCGGAGCCCGACAGCAGCGCCGGTCGGGGCGTGAGCGACGCGACCGTGCGGGCGATGAGCGACGTCCCGAGGCGGCGCGAGTCGCGGATGCGGCGCTTCTGCGCGTCGCTCCACCGTTTGTCGGCGATGCCCTCCCCCGCGAGGTGGACCACCGCGTCGATGCCCTCCAGCGCGGCGACGTCGATGGCGCCGGCGTCCGGATCCCATTCGACCTCGTCCGATTCGACATCGTCGGGAACGGGGCGAGAACCCGGTCGGACGAGGCGCCGGACCCGGTGGCCACCTCGGGTCAGGTGCTCCACCAGGGCGGATCCGATGAGGCCGGTCGAGCCGGTGACCGCGACGTCCATGGGGCAGGGTCAGCCTCGCGCGGCGACCTTCCGCTAGATCGGTCGGGGAAGGTGACGGAACACGGTGAACACCCAGCGGAGGATCTTCGGCGACCACACCACCACGGAGCGCTTCTGGAGCCCCGTCAGGATGTCGTCGACGACCTTGTCGGGAGTCGTCGAGAACGGCGCCGCGTCGCGTCCCTCGGTCATCTTGGTGTGCACGAACCCGGGGCGGACGATCATCACGTCGACCCCCGTCCCCACGAGCTGGTCGGACAGCGCCTGCGCGAACCCGTCGAGGCCGGCCTTGGTCGCGCCGTAGACGGCGTTGTCGGGCCGCACTCGCTCGCCGGCCACCGACGAGAACACGATGATCACGCCCTGGCCCTGTCGCTGCATGCGCTCGGCGACGACGAGCAGCGCCGAGATCTGACCGGCGAGGTTGACCTGCACGAGCTCGGCCGCCTCGGCGGGGTGCGACGCGAGGTGTTGCTGGTCGCCGAGCTGGCCGAACGCGGACACCACCATGTCGATACGGGGGTACTGGTCGAAGATCGCGCCGAGCACCTTCTCGTGCGATGCCGAGTCGGCGCCGTCGAACGCGACGGTGTCGACCGTCGACGCGCCTGCTTGTCGGACACGCTCTGCCGCATCAGCGAGGTCCTCGGGGCGACGACCGGCGAGCACGACCGTCTCGCACCGATCCTTGGCGAGGCGTTCGACCAGCTCGAGGCCGATGTCGGACCGCCCTCCGAGCAGCAGCACCGACTGCACACCACCGAGTGCGTCTCTCACGAGTCCTTCACCTGTCTCCCGTCGTCTCGCCCATGGGCGGTGCCCACCGTAATCTCGCCGCGGTGAGCACGCGGATGTTGATCGTTCTCGCCCTGATCTGCGGGCTGTTGATCATCGCCGCGTTCGCCGTCCAGATCTGGGTCGCGAGTTGATCTCGGGCTGATCCGGCCTGGTCCGGGCTGATCTGGACGGTCGGGTCGGCGGATAGAGTCGAAGCGCCCGGAGGGGGGCGGGCACCGAGCATCGCGACCGACCGACCCCCACCGACAGAACAGGAGTCCCCGTGGACCCAGCCCCGAGCCAGCACTACGACGTCGTCGTGATCGGCGGTGGTCCGGGGGGATACGCCGCCGCGCTCTACGGAGCGAGCGCCGGGCTCAAGATCGCCATGGTGGAGAAGGACAAGGTCGGCGGCACCTGCCTCCACCGTGGCTGCATCCCGGCGAAGGAACTGCTCGAGTCCGCCCGGGTGTTCCAGACCGTGCAGCACGCCCCCGAGTTCGGCGTGCTGGCGGCGCCTCCGGGGATCGACTGGGGGATCACGATCGACCGCAAGCAGAAGGTCATCGACCAGATGTTCGGTGGGCTGTCGCAGATGCTGCGGGGCCGAAAGGTCGACATCTACGACGGCTGGGGATCACTCGGCCCGGGTCGGACCGTGGCGGTGTCGGGTGCCGACGACGAGCGCACGACGCTCACCGGCAACGCCGTGATCCTCGCCTCGGGCTCGGTGCCCCGCACGATCCCCGGCTTCGAGCCCTCCGAGCACGTGGTGACCTCCGACGAGTTCCTCGACCGCCGTGACCTGCCCGAGCGGTCGGTCGTGATCGGCGGGGGTGCCATCGGGTGCGAGTTCGCGTCGACCCTCGCCGACATGGGCTCGCAGGTCACGATCCTCGAGGCCCTCCCGAAGATCCTCCCCGGCTGCGACCGCGACGTCACGTCGGTGGTGGAGCGGGCCTTCAAGAAGAAGGGCATAGAGATCCGCACCGGCGTCGCGGTCACGGGCCACCAGCCCAGCGCCGAAGGCGGCACGACCGTCAGCTTCGGCGAGGGCGAGACCCTCGACGTCGACCTGGTCGTGGTCTCGGTCGGGCGCAAGCCCTACACCGAGCACCTCCTGCTCGGTGGCGTCGAGGTGCACGTCGACGACCGCGGCTTCATCACCGTCGACGAGCACTGCCGCACCCACGAATCCCACGTGTGGGCGGTCGGCGACTGCATCAACACGCCACAGCTCGCGCACGTCGGCTTCGCCGAGGGGATGATGGTGATCCGCGACATCCTGGGCGAGAGCCCGCCGCCGATCGACCACAACGCGGTCCCATGGGCGATCTACTGCAACCCCGAGGTCGCCTTCGCCGGCTACAGCGAACAGGCGGCCATCGACGCCGGCTTCGATGTCGTCGCCGCGAAGCACCGCTACATCGGCAACGGTCGCGCCGTGATCCTCGGCGAGACCGATGGCCTGGTGAAGATCATCGCCGAGAAGAACACGGATGGGACTGCCGGCCGCATCCTCGGCGTGCACATGGTCGGCCCCTGGGTGACCGAGCAGCTCGGGCAGGGCTACCTCGCCGTGAACTGGGAGGCGACCGTCGACGACGTGGCCGCCTTCATCCAACCGCACCCGTCGCTGAGCGAGCTGTTCGGGGAGACCGTGCTCTCCCTCACCGGCCGTTCACTCCATTGATCGACACAGCACTGACCGACCCGCGAGAGACGAAATCGAAAGGCAGCAATGGCTGAGATCGCGATGCCCCAGTTGGGTGAGTCCGTCACCGAGGGGACGATCACGAAGTGGTTCAAGCAGGTCGGCGACCATGTGGAGGTCGACGAACCGCTCTTCGAGGTATCCACCGACAAGGTCGACTCCGAGGTGCCGTCACCCGAGGCGGGTGTCGTCACCGAGATCCGTGTCCCCGAGGGCGAGACCGTCGACGTCGGCACCGTGCTCGTCGTGCTGGGCGGTGACGGCGACGCGCCGGCCCCGGCAGCCGAGGCCGCGCCCGCGCCCTCGGCGGAGGCGGAGGGAGAGGCTGCGCCCGTGCCCTCTCCGGAGGCCGAGGAGGAAGCCGCGCCTGCTCCGGCGCCCGCACCGGCCTCGGAGGCTGCGCCCGCTC
>DATEEV010000457.1:0-2145 GCA_035281005.1 Microthrixaceae bacterium
CCGATGAGGAACCCTTCCTCGCCGGCCGGCCCGCTGGCTCCGACGCCGCTGTCGCCGGTCGGATCGGCGGCGATCTCCTCCGCCGGGCGCGCCGCGGCCTCGAGGCCCGCGACCGAATTGAGCACCCGGGTGGGGCCGAACCGCAACGGCGTGACCACTTCCACCCCGTCGACCGCGGCGACCTGGTCGACGAGCGAGGGTTGGAACCCACCACCGCCGAACCCGCCCGAGTCGATGACCAGGTCGCCCTTCAGCTGGGTCTCGAACGAGCTCCGGAACGACACGGTGAAGCTCGCCGCGATCACCGCGATGACCGTCACCACGCCGACGCCGATCGTGAGCGCGACGCCGGTCGCGGTCGTGCGCTTCGGGTTCCTCGACGCGTTGTCGCGGGCGAGGCGTCCGCTCACCCCCCGCAGCGCGGGCAGGGGTCGGGCGATGAACCGGCTGATCGGGCCGGCGAAGAGCGGGCCGATCACCACGAGCGACACGAACAGCAGCGCGCTGCCCGCGCCGATCACGGCGAGCGGGCTGTCGACGGCATCGCGGACACCGAGGAGCACCAGCGTGACGCCGCCCACGACGAACAGCACGCCGAAGATCCGTCGCGACCAGCCGATGCGGGCCGTCTCCGTCCCCACCTCGCTCATCGCCGCGACCGGCGCGACGCGGGTGGCGCGGATCGCGGGGATGAGCGCCGACACGATGGTCGTGAGCACACCCACCACGATCGACGTGACGATCGCCCCGAGGGTGATCCGGGGGAGGCCCTCGCTCAGGCTGAGGATGCTGCCGAGGACGCGCTTGAGCGCCACGGCCAGACCGAAGCCGGCGAGGAGACCGATCGCCGCGGCGAGCACGCCCACGACCGCCGCCTCGAGCATCACCGAGCCCATGATCTGGCTCCGGCTCGCGCCCACGGCCCGCAACAGCGCGAGCTCGCGGGTCCGCTGCGCGATGAGGATCGAGAAGATGTTGTAGATCACGAACGCGGCGACGAACGCGGCGAGGTAGCCGAACGCGGACACGAGTTGCTCGATGATGTCGAGCAGTCGGCCGACGCTCTCCTGGTTCTCCTCGATGAACGCTTGACCCGTGATCACCTCGGTGCCTGACGGCACGACCGCGGCGATGGTCGTCGCCAGCTCGTCCTGCGACATCGAACCGTCGCCGGCGACGCTGATGTAGTTGTAGCCCCCCGGCTGGTTGATGAGCTCCTGCAACCACGACGTCTCCAGGATCACGACGCGGGACCCGGTCGAGTCCTTCCCGTCCGACCCGAGGCCCCCGATCCCCACGATCTCGGGCGTGGCGGCGCCGGTCGGGAACTGCAGCGTGAGCCGGTCACCGATCTCGAAGCCGAGGTCCTCCGAGGTGTGGAAGTCGAGGACCGCCTCGTCGGGGCCCGTCGGTCCGCGCCCGCGGATGACGTTGCCGGACGCGAGGTCCTCGTCCTCGAGCCAATTCAACGCGAACACCGGCAGTCCGAAGCTCGCGAGGCGTTCCCCCTCCTTGTCGAGCATCTGCGGACTGAACTGCACGATGCCTTCGGCGGCCCGGACCCCGCGGACCTCCCGCACCAGGTCGAGTTGATCGGCGGGTGTGGCTCGACGCGTCGCGATCACCCCCATCGGATGCTCCTCGGCCTCCGTCGAGCGCACCATCGCGTCGATGCCTTGGTACGCCTCCTCGACCAGGTCGTTGACCGAGCGGGTGAGGAGGTCGGACAGCACCGCCGTCCCGGAGATGAAGGCCACACCGACGACGATGATCAGGCTGGTCATGACCAGCCGCCGCTTGCGGGCGACGATGCCCTTCCAGGCGATGCGGAGCATTCGGTTGGTTCGAGTCGAGTGGAGTCGGCGCGACAGCTGGCGGGTCGAGGGCGATCAGTCGCCGAGCGACTTCATCTTGTCGAGCACCTTCGACGCGGTCGGCGCTTCCATCTCGTCGACGAGGCGGCCGTCGCCGAGGAAGAGCACCCGGTCGCTGTAGCTCGCCGCGGACGGGTCGTGGGTCACCATCACGATCGTCTGGCGCAGCTCGTCGACCGCCTTGCGCATGAACGAGAGGATCTCCGTGCCGGTGCGCGAGTCGAGGTTCCCGGTCGGCTCGTCGGCGAAGATGATCTGGGGTCGACTGGCC
>DATEEV010000458.1:0-5697 GCA_035281005.1 Microthrixaceae bacterium
CTTCGTCCGAACACTGCGTACGCCGCGATCTGCAGCTGCAACGGATCGCGTTGTGGATGTGGCTCGCGGTGTTGTGGTGGTTGGACCGAGTTCTGCTGCACCCTGAACGGTCAGAACCGCTGCCCCGATGGGACGGTGACCGGTGGGTGGTGGAAGGTCGACGGTTCGCAGTTCTGTGGCGGCGGCCCGCGCTACTACCTCGATTGCAACGCCCAGTGCGGGGGCTGTGGTTGTGGGCGACCCGGTGGGATCTGTTCGGGAGCGTGTTCGGGAACGGGCTGTGGGTGTGCGAAGGGCGACTGCAACAACTGGAAGAGCGGCTGCGTGCAGTTCCGCTACGGCCAGTGCCATCAGGAGATCCCCTGCATCGGCCCGATCGTGTGCCGGGTCGTGACCTGCGTCGCGCCCTGGGCGTTCGATCCGGCCTGCTCCACGGCCTCGCGCACCTCCGAGGCGACGCGCTCGCATCACCGGCCGTGCGTCAACGAGCCCTTCGGGGTCCTCGACGCTGCCGTCGACGTGGGCGGCGCACTGCGGATCTCCGGATGGGCGATCGACCAGACGCCGGGAGCCACGCCGACCCATGTGCAGTTCTTCGTGGACGCGAAGCACGTGACGACCGTGCTCGCCGACCGACCCCGGGCCGACGTCTCCGCCGCCTACCCGGCCTATCCGGGGGGTCACGGCTTCGACGGCGACGTGGCTGCCAGCCCGGGAACCCATCTCGTGTGCGCCTACGGGGTCGACGCCGACACCGGCGCCGCGAAGTTCCTCGGCATCGCGGTGGCCGTCGTCGCACCGCCGCTCGGTGCGCTCGACGCGGTCGACAATAAGGGTGGAGGTGTGGTGACGGTCGCCGGGTGGATGGCGGACCGCGCCAATCCGGGCCAGCCGATCATCGCGAGGGTGATCGTCGACGGCAACGTCATCGGGCAGGCCTTCGCCGAATCACCTCGTCCCGACGTCGCCGCGAGCGTCCCGGGGATCGGCCCGAACCATGGGTTCGTGAGCGACATCGCCGTCGGCCCCGGCCGCCACACGGTGTGTCTCGACGCGGTATTCCGATCAGGCGTGGCGGTGTCGCTCGGATGTCGAGTGGTGGACGTGACATGAACGCGCGTGACGTGACCCTGGAGGCGTGCTGGTGACGGTCCTGGTGGTCGTGTTGCTGTTGGTGGTCCTCCTTCTCGGGGTGCTCGTCGCCGGTCTGCTGCGCAGCCACGCAGAGATCCTCAGGGCCCTCCACGACCTCGGGGTCAACCTCGACGACGGCCACACCGGCCCCCGAACCTTCGACGTCAGCGACCGCGGCTCGCAGGAGGTCAACGAGTCGGGCCTCGCGGTGCCGGTGGCGGGCCCCCTCCCGGTCGCCCAGGATCTCCGCGGCGTGACACCCGAGGGCGACGCCGTGCAGGTCGCCCTCCTCGGCGCGAACCAGCCCACGCTGCTCGCGTTCCTGTCGAGCGGCTGCACGACCTGCCTGGACTTCTGGAGCGAGCTCGCGCGGCACCGCGGCGCACCCGCGGGGGTCGGTGCGCGGGTCGTCGCGGTCACCAAGGGCCCCGACGCCGAGAGCCCCTCCGCGGTGGCCGAGCTCGCGCCCCCCGACGTCGTCACGATCATGTCGACCGAGGCCTACGAGGACTTCGGTGTGGGAGTCGCGCCGTACTTCGTGCTCGTGGACGCCCGACGGGGTGTGATCGGCGAGGGCGCGGCGCGCACCTGGTCACAGCTCGCGGGGCTGCTGGAGAAGGCCGTCGCCGATGGCGTCGTCGCCGGTGGCGGAGCCCAAGGAGCACTGAGCCGGCGCGACGTGCTGTCAGGTCGGGCACGCCGTGATCTCGTCGACGACGAGCTCGCCCGCGCCGGGATCATCCCCGGTGACCCGAGCCTGTACGAGGACCCCCACGCCGGGAGCGACGGACCGGGCGAAGGAGGCCGGTCGCGATGACCCGGCCCGTCGCCGCGCACGGGATCTCGATCACCCCGCCGAGGGGGTGGGAGGTCCGCATCGACCTGCGTCGTGAGGACCCGATCGTTGCGCCGGCCGCGCCACGTCTGCCGGGCGAGACGATCAGCCGGAGCGGGACGATGACCCCCTTCGCCCACCTGGGCAGCTTCGCGCTGCCGGCGCGTCGGAGTGACTACGGAGCCGAGGCGGTCGAGAGGATGAAGGCGCGGGACGTCTTCGTGGCGCTGGTCGAGTTCGATCGCGAAGCGGCCGACACGCCGATGTTCGCCCGACGTGGCCTGCCGGCGCTCCGGATGACCGACTTCCACCCCACCGCCATGCAGCGGCCGATGCCACACATGTGCGGGGCACAGTGGTTCTTCACCGAGCAGGGCCGGGCGTTCTGCCTCTATGTGGTGCTCGGGAGCTGGGTCCTGCGCCGGTCGCTTGTCACGACCGCGTCACGGACCGTCAAGGGGATCCGCATCAGCCCACGCTGAGCGCGGCGGCCTCGCGACCGCTCAGAGCGCTTCGAGCACGTGGTCGATGCAGCGGGTCAACGCGACGACGTCGTCCGGGTCGATCGCGGGGAACAGCGCGATCCGGAGCTGGTTGCGACCGAGCTTGCGGTACGGCTCGGTGTCGACGATGCCGTTGGCTCGCAGCACCGCCGCGAGCCGAGCCGCGTCGATCGACTCGTCGAAGTCGATGGTGGCGACCACATGGGACCGCTTCGCCGGGTCGGTGACGAACGGGGTCGCGAGGGTGTGCGCATCGGCCCAGTCGTAGATCGCGGCGGCCGATCGGTCACAGCGCGAGGCGGCGAACTCGAGACCGCCCTCGTCGAGGATCCAGCGGAGCTGCTGGTTCGCGAGGAAGACCGTGGCGAGCGCGGGGGTGTTGTAGGTCTGGTCGAGTCGGCTGTTGTCGAGCGCGATGCCGAGGTCGAGCGACGCGGGCCGCCATCGGTCCGACGCTGCGATCGATTCGATGCGCTCGATCGCGTGCGGCGAGACCGCGGCGATCCACAGGCCACCGTCGGAGGCAAGGCCCTTCTGGGGAGCGAAGTAGTAGACGTCGACCTGCGACGCGTCGAAGCGCAGCCCGGCCGCGGCGGACGTGCCGTCGACGAGCACCAGCGCGTCGGGATCGGCGCCGTCGGGGCGCGTCAGGGGCATGGCGACACCGGTCGAGGTCTCGTTGTGGGTGAGGCAGTAGGCGTCGACGCCGTCGGACGCCTTGGCGACCGGGTGGTCGCCGACCGCGGACTCGACGATCTCGGGATCGTCGAGGTGCGGCGCGCTGGTGGTGACGGTGGCGAACTTCGACGAGAACTCGCCGAACACCAGGTGCTGCGATCGAGACGAGATGAGCCCGAAGCTGGCGGCGTCCCAGAAGGCGGTGGTGCCGCCGTTGCCGAGCAGGACCTCGTAACCGTCGGGGAGGGAGAAGAGCTCCGCGATGTGGTTGCGCAGGGCCCCCACCTCGAAACGGACGGTGGCCTGGCGGTGGCTGGTGCCCAGATACGAGGGTGCCGCCGCGCTGAGCGCCTCGATAGCCTCGGGCCGAACCTTCGAAGGTCCACATCCGAAGCGTCCGTCACGCGGCAGGAGGTCGGGGGGGATGGTGATCTCGCTCATCCCCGCCAGTCTCGTCGTCGCCGCGGAGCACGGCGAATCAGTTCGACACGATCATCGACACACGATCGACCCGACCCACGACGAGGTCGATCCAGCCCAGAGCCGACCCCGACGAGACCCGAGCGCACCATGACCGACCGCCCCCCGACCGCCACGCCCGCCGCCCACCGGCGCATCTCCGACCGCATCGCGGCCATCGCGCCGTCGGCGACGCTCGCCGTCGACGCCAAGGCCAAGGCCTTGAAGGCGGCGGGGGAGCCGGTCATCGGCTTCGGCGCCGGTGAGCCCGACTTCGCCACTCCGGCCCACATCGTCGAGGCGGCGGTCGAGGCCGCACGCGATCCGCGCAACTACCGGTACACACCCACTCCCGGCCTGCCCGAGCTCCGCGAGGCGATCGCTGCGAAGACGCTGCGTGACTCTGGCGTCGAGGTGGCCGCCTCCCAGGTGCTCGTCACGAACGGCGGCAAGCACGCGGTCTACAACACGTTGCTGACCCTGATCGACGAGGGTGACGAGCTGCTCCTGCCCGCACCGTACTGGACGACCTACCCCGAGCCGGTCGCCCTCGCCGGCGGGACGGCAGTGGTGGTTCCCACCGACGCGATGTCGGGCTTCCGCGTCACCGTCGAGCAGCTCGAGGCGGCTCGGACCCCGCGCACCAAGGCACTGATGTTCGTGTCGCCGTCCAACCCCACCGGCGCGGTGTATCCGCCGGAGGAGATCGAGGTGATCGGGCGGTGGGCGCTCGAGCACGGCATCTGGGTGCTCACCGACGAGATCTACGAGCACCTCGTCTACGGCGGTCGTGAGCACGCGTCGATCCTGCGCCTGGTGCCCGAACTGGCCGAGCAGTGCGTCGTGCTCAACGGCGTCGCGAAGACCTACGCCATGACGGGATGGCGCGTCGGCTGGATGATCGGCCCGACCGACGTGATCGCGGCCGCCTCCAACCTGCAGAGCCACTCCACGTCGAACGTCGCGAACGTCGCCCAGCGCGCCGCACTCGCCGCGGTGGCGGGCGACCTCGACGCGGTCGCCGAGATGCGCGCCACCTTCGACCGGCGCCGGAAGATGATCTGGCAGATGCTCGCGAGCATCGACGGCGTGATGTGCCCTGAGCCCGAGGGGGCCTTCTATGCGTTCCCCAGCTTCGAGGGCGTGCTCGGCCGTCGTATCGGCGGCACCACACCGTCGAGCACGCTCGAGCTCGCTGACCTGGTGCTCGAGAAGGCGAACGTGGCCTTCGTCCCCGGGGAGGCCTTCGGCGCGCCGGGCTACGGCCGGTTCAGCTTCGCGCTGGGCGACGACGATCTCGGCGAGGGCATCACGCGGATCGCCGATCTGTTCGCGACCGCCGAGTGAGCCCAGCCGAGTGAGTACGGCGCTGCCGGCCGGTTCCTGGCCGTCGCCGATCAGCGCGGCGCGGGTGGTCGAGTCCTCGGTCCGCCTCGGCGACGTGAAGGTGAGCGTCGCGGATGAGGCCGAGGCGCTCTGGTGGGACGAGCGTCGACCCGACGAGGGCGGGCGCAGCCAGGTGGTGCGGCGCAGCGCGGACGGCGAACGGGTTGACGTGCTGCCGCCGGGGTTCTCGGCGTCGAGTCGCGTCCACGAGTACGGCGGCGGCGCCTGGTGGCTCGCGGCCGAGACCTTGTTCTTCGTGAACGACGAGGACCAGCGCATCTGGCGGATGGAGCGGGGCCTCGACCCGGTGCCGGTCACCCCGGAGCCGGTGGGTCCACGGGGCCTCCGCTATGCCGATGGCGTCGTCACCGCCGACCGGCGCTGGATCGTCTGTGTGCAGGAGGTCCATCCCGGTGAGAGGGATCACCCGGGCCGCCGTGATGAGCCCGCCAACCGGCTGGTGGCAGTCCCCGCGATCAGTGGCGAGCCCACGGTGTTGTTCGGCTCGAGCGACTTCGTCTCGGCGCCGCGGCTCGACCCCACCGGCATGCGGCTGAGCTGGCTGAGCTGGGACCATCCGGCGATGCCGTGGGACGGCACCCGGCTGTGGGTCGCGGACCTGGTGTCGGGAGACGACGGACGGCCGATGATCGCCGGAGCGACGCCGATCGCCGGTGGCGACGACGAGTCGATCTGCCAGCC
>DATEEV010000459.1:0-10889 GCA_035281005.1 Microthrixaceae bacterium
GTCCGCCTCGTCGCCGGAGCCGTCGACCTCCACGTGGCCGCCGACGTCGGTCGTCCCGCCCGTCACATCCGGATCTGCCCCGGCGTTGGCGTCGCCGAGCCCGACGATGCCCAGCGTGAGCAACGCCGCGCCCATGGCAACGATCTGTCGCCTTCGTGACCCCACCAGCTCCACCTGTTCGTTCGCTCGACGCGTCCCACCGCGTCGACCCGGGCAAGATCGTACTCAGCTCCGCGGGGTGAGGGCCGGAGGTGGATCCACCTATATCGATGGAAGGGCTCGCTATCGCGTCTTTTCCATGAACCGCTCGATCTCGATCACCACTCGGGTGACCCTGCCGGCGGCCACGAGACCGCGCTCGTCCTTCGCGTTCACGGTGAAGAGCAGGCGGTGACCCTCGATCTTGTCGAGGTGCGCCTCGGCGACCACCACGTGACCGACCGCAGTGGGTCGGAGGTGGTCGATCTGGACCCGGCATCCCACCGTGGTCTGATCGGCCGCCACGTAGCCGTTGACCGCTTTCATCGCCGCGGCCTCGCAGAGCGCGAGCAGCCGAGGTGTGCCCAGCACAGGCACGTCGCCCGAACCCAGCGATATCGCCGTGTCCGCCTCGGTGACCTCGAGCTCGGCCGTTCCCGCCAGACCGATGTCAAGACCCATCGCCGTTACGATACGGGCCGCCGGAGGCGGGCGGCCAAACCCGCGGCACTTCCGGGAGGAAGTACCCATGCCAGACGAAATGATGATCGACGACGACGTGGTCCGCCACGTGCTCTCCGCGGGCATGTCCACGGGCGCCGACTTCGCGGAGGTGTTCGTCGAGGACAAGCGCTCCTCGGGGGCCGTGCTCGACGACGGCAAGGTCGAGGAGCTCACCTCCGGACGAGATCGAGGAGCCGGGATCCGGGTGGTCGTCGGCGACGCCACCGGCTTCGCCCACACCTCCGACCTCTCCGAGCGGTCCTTGATCGAAACCGCGCGCATCGCCGCGGCGGCCGCCCGAGGCGGAGGGGGATCCGCCTCACCGTCCGACCTGCGACGGGTCGACGCGCCGGCGCCCAACCGGGTGAGCGTGCTGCCCGAGGAGATCGGCAAAGCGACGAAGGTCGAGCTGTTGACCCGCGCCGACGAGATCGCGCGCGGCGCCGGTCCCGCGATCAGCCAGGTCATGGCCCGCTACGCCGACAGCCGCCGGCGGATCCTCGTGGCGAACACCGACGGGGCGTTCGCCGACGACGACCAGGTCAAGACCCTCTTCTCGATCTCGTGCGTCGCGACCGGCGACACGGGCATGCAGACCGGGCGCGAGACGATCGGTCACTCGATCGGCTTCGAGCTGTTCGACCGCTACGACGTGGAGGAACTGGCCCGCCGGGCCGCCGATCGCGCGATCACCAAGCTCGGAGCGCGTCCGGCGCCGTCGGGCCAGATGACGGTCGTGATCGGGTCGGGCGGCGGCGGCGTGATGTTCCACGAGGCGTGTGGTCACGGGCTCGAGGCCGATCTGGTCAACAAGGGCGCCTCGGTGTTCGCCGGCCGCGTCGGTGAGCAGGTCGCGTCGCCGCTGGTCACGCTCGTCGACGACGGCACGATGGGCTCGGAGTGGGGCTGCTTCGCGATCGACGACGAAGGTCGGCCGGCGCAGCGCAATGTCTTGATCCAGGACGGCGTGCTCGTCGACTACATGTGGGACGGCCTCCGGGCCCGCAAGGAGGGTCGCCCATCGTCGGGCAACGGTCGGCGCCAGAGCTACCAGCACCTCCCGATGGTGCGCATGACCAACACCTACCTGATGGGCGGCACGTCCGCTCCCGACGAGATCGTCGCCGACACCGAGTCCGGCGTGTACGTCGCCCACCTCGGCGGTGGCCAGGTCAACACGGCCACCGGCGACTTCGTGTTCGGCATGTCCGAGGCGTACCTGATCGAGAACGGTCAGATCACCGAGCCGCTGCGCGAGGGCAACCTCATCGGCAACGGGCCGGCGGTGCTCGCCCAGATCGACGCCGTCGGCAACGACTTCGCCATGGGCCCCCCCGGGACCTGCGGCAAGGACGGTCAGGGCGTCCCGGTCGGCGACGGTGTCCCCACCTTGCGGGTGCACGGCCTGACCATCGGCGGCACCGCCGCGTGACGCCCGACGAGCTGTTGGCGATCGGTGACCGTGTGGTCGCGGGCGCGCGTCGCGGTGAGGGTGTCGAGGTGGTGGTGACCTGGTCCCGCGACACCGAGATCCGTGCCTACGAGGGTGCCGTCGAGCAGTTCACGTCCGCGACCTCCGCCGGTGTGGGGATCAGGGTGGTCGCCGACCAGCGCCAGGGGTTCGCCTACGCGGGGACGCTCGACCCTGCCGCGGTCGACCAGGCCTTCGAGGACGCCCGCGACAACGCGGCGTTCTCATCGGTCGACCAGTACGCCGGCCTCGCGCAGCCCGACGGCGTCGCCGCGGTCGACCTGGCCCTCCACGACGAGCGCCTCGCCGCCACGAGCACCGACGATCGCATCGCGATGGCGATCGCCTTCGAGGAGCTGGTGCGCACCGGTGACCCGCGCATCGTCGGCATCGACGGCGGAGCCGACTACTCCGACACCGACGCGCTCTCGGCCATCGTGTCGACCAACGGCATCCGCACCGCGGCGGCCGAGACCGGCTGCGCGCTGTCGGTGTATTCGATCGCGGAGGCCGACGGCGACGTGTCGACGGGGTTCGGCTTCTCGGTCGGCCGGCACCCGGGTGAGCTCGACATGGAGCGTGCCGCGGCCGACGCGGTGCAGCGCGCAGTACGGATGCTCGGCGCGCGCCCGGCCGCGTCGGAGCGGCTGACCGTCATCCTCGACCCGTGGGTCACGGCCCAGTTCCTCTCGATCGTCGCCGAGGCGTTCTCGGCCGACTCGGTGTTGAAGGGCCGATCGCTGTTCGCGGGCCGACAGGGCGAGCTGGTCGCGTCCGAGCTGGTCACCCTCGTCGACGACCCCACCGATCGGCTGGCCTGGGGCGCCTCGCCGACCGACGGCGAGGGCATCGCGACCCGTCGCACCAACCTCATCGACGCCGGCGTGGCGTCCGGGTTCCTCTACGACAGCTACACCGCCCGAGCCATGGGCGGCGCGACGACCGGGTCCGCCGTTCGACACGGCTTCATGTCCACGCCGAGCGCCGGTGCCCAGGCGGTCAGCCTGGTGTCGGGCGAGGTCAGCCGCGACGAGCTGCTCGCGACGGTGGGCGACGCCGTGCTGGTGCAGGAGGTCGCGGGGATGCACTCGGGGGTGAACCCCGTATCGGGCGACTTCTCGACCGGCATCGAGGGCCTCCGCCTCCGCGGTGGTGAGGCGGCCGAGCCCATTCGTGAGGTGACGATCGCGTCGACGCTGCTGCGCATGCTCGGCGACGTGGTCGCCGTCGGGTCCGACCTCGAGTACTTCCCCTTCGATGCCGCCGGGGTCTCGCTCGCCATCGCCGACGTGACCCTTTCGGGCGCATGAGGGTCAGGTCATGAGAGTCGAGCGCATGAGGCCCATCAGGCGCGTGAGGTCGGCGTGACCGAGACGGCGGCGACCGCCCTCGACCAAGACCTGCTCGCCATCGCGTCGGGCGTGGTGGAGCGGGCCGAGGCGGGCGAGGACATCGATGTGATGGTCGCCCGCTCGCGCTCGACCAGTGTGCGCGTCTACGACGGCGAGGTCGAGGCCTTCACCTCGGCCCAGTCGTTCGGACTGGGTGTCCGCGTGATCCAGGGTGGTCGTCAGGGCTTCGCCCATGCCGGGTCGCTCGACCCCGATGTGGTGGCTGATGCGCTCGCCCAGGCCCGCGACAACGTGGGCTTCGCCGAGCCCGACCCGGCGGTGGGGCTGGCCGAGCCCGACGGCGTCGAGGCGGTCCTCCACGACCACTGGAACCCGGACATCCTCGAGATCACCGCGGAGGACAAGATCGCCCGCGCCCTCGACCTCGAGCGGATCACGCGGGGTCTCGACCCGCGCGTCAGCGGCGTGCGGATGGCGGTGTGGTCCGACTCTGCCGGCGAGACCGCGTACGCCGCGTCGAACGGCATCCGTGTGACCGACCGCGGCACCTCCTGCGCCGTGGGGGTGCAGCCGATGGCCCGCGAGGGCGACGAGACCCAGATCGGCTACGCGGGCGACGCGACGCGGGATGCGAACGCGCTCGACCTCGAGAAGGTGGCCCGGGAGGCGGTCAGCAAGGCCACGCGCCTCCTCGGTGCGACCAAGCCTGCCTCGGCACGGATCCCGATCGTGTTGGAGCCGAAGCTGGCCGCCACGTTCTTCGGGATCATCTCCGGCATGCTCGACGGCGAGTCGGTGCTGAAGGGCCGGTCGCCCTTCGCCGAGCGGGTCGGGGGGCAGATCGCCTCGCCGCTGGTCACCCTCGTCGACGATCCGACCCGCGCCGAGTCACTGGCCGCCGACAGCTACGACGGTGAGGGCCTCGCCTGTCGCCGCAACCCACTGATCGTCGACGGTGTGCTGCAGGGCTTCCTGCACAACGGCTACACCGGCCGGCGCTCGGGCACCGCGTCCACGGGCTCGGCGGTGCGCGGCTCGCGCTCGTTGCCGGGCGTCGGCGCGCAGGTGATCCTGCTTGCCACGCCGAGCGGTGCGCCGGGACGCGATGACGTGATCGCCGGGATCGACCACGGCCTCTTCGTCAACTCCCTGGCGGGCCTGCACTCGGGCGTGAACCCCGTGTCGGGTGACTTCTCGGTCGGGGCTGACGGGCTGTTGATCCGCGACGGGGAGCTCGCCGAGCCGGTGCGCGAGATCACGCTCGCCTCCACGCTGCAGCGACTGCTGCTCGACGTGATCGCAGTGGCCGATGACGGCGAGTGGCTGCCGTCGGGGGACCTCTTGTCGACGGTGGTCATCGGCGACGTCGCGATGTCCGGTGCGTGACGCTCCGGTCACCCTGAGCTGAGCGTCAGCACCGCGGCGCCGCCGACGAGTGCCGTCGCGACGTCGGACACCGAGTCGTCGTCGACCGCCACCGCCACCGTCGTCTCGCTCACCTCGAGCACCCGCGCCCCGGTCGCGACCTCGACCATCGTGGCGGTCGTGGCGTCGGGTGCCAACACGTCGACCACGTCGCCCGCGTCGAGTGGAAGTGGATGGTCGCCGCGGGGCACGGCGACCGCCCGTTGTCGGTCGCCCAGCGATGCGGCGAGCCCCGACACGCCCGGCGCGGCCACCTGCGCCTCGACGAGGGCCTGACCCTCGTGGGCCGGCGCGGTGAGCGCCCGACCGATGGGAGCGCGCCGCAACGCTTGGGCCGGGGCGCTCGACGCGGGCACGACCGTGACGGTCACGTCCTCGTCGCCCACCACCTGGCCCGCAGCGAGCTCACGGTTCGGCATCACCACCGATCGCGGCGAGCCGTAGCGGTCCGCGCCGGCTTCCGCCGCCGCGAGGGTGCGGTGCACCACCACGCCGGTCGTCGTGGCCAGCGCGACCGCGACCATCCAGGACCACATCTGCGACGAGCCGCGTCGGAAGGACCGCCGGAACGGCCGAGGGAGGCGCCGCGTCAGGACGGACCGCGTGGTGATGGACAGAGCGGGTCGCCGACGTCGGCTTCCCCGGACAGAGTTCGGGCGCACGGGAGGCTCCGAGAGCTCGGCGATCTGGAGGGGAAGCGCGTGCTCGAGCACGAGGGCTCGAACGCAGGAACCTAACTCGTCACCTCGGCGAAGAGCAGCTCGGCGGGCGGGCCATCCGCGGGCACCGTCAGGATCTCGACGCCCTCGGCGGTCACCAGCAGCGTGTGTTCGAACTGGGCGCAGCGTTGACCCGAGATGGTGACGGCGGTCCAGTCGTCGTCCCACACGTAGAGCTCCGGTGCGCCGATCGTGATCATCGGCTCGACGGTGAAGGTCATGCCCTCCTCGAGCTTCATGCGGTGGCGCGGCTCGAAGTAATGCGGGATCTGGAGGCTCGTGTGGAACTCGTCGCCGATACCGTGGCCGATGAACTCCCGCACGACGCCGTACTGGTGGGGACGAACGGACTGCTCGATGGCGCGGCCGATCTCGTTGATGCGGGTGCCAGGGCGGATGACGTCGATGCCGGCGTGCATCGCCTCCCGGGTGGCGCTCACCAGCGCGCGTGATGCCTCGTCGACCTCGCCCACCAGGAAGGTGGCGTTGGTGTCACCGTGCACGCCGTCGTAGAAGCAGGTGACATCGATGTTGAGGATGTCGCCGTCCTGGAGCTTGCGGGAATCAGGGATCCCGTGGCAGATCACCTCGTTCGCCGAAGTGCACACCGACTTGGGGAAACCCTTGTAGTTGAGCGGGCTGGGGTAGGCGCCGCGCTCGATCGTGGCCTCGTGGACGATGCGGTCGATCTCGTCGGTGGTGATGCCGGGCTCCACCGCCCGACCGGCCTCGACGAGCACCTCGGCGGCCATGCGGCCGCTCACCCTCATGCGCTGGATCTCGTCCGCGGTGCGGATCGCCCTCGAGCCACGCTCGGTCGGCCACCCCGTGAGCGCGTACTCCGGGCGGGGGATTCCGGCCGGCACCGTTCGGCGTGGGCTGACGAGGCCTTGGCGGACCGGCCCCGACGGGGGAGGGTCGAGCAGAGCCGTGCGGTGCTTGCGCTTCGCCATGGCGGCAGCCTATCGGGAGGGCGAAAGCCTGTCGGTGGGGTCAGGCAGCGCTCGTCGACGAGCTCGAGGTGCTCGGCGTCGACGGGGTGCTCGAGCCGGACGACCCGGATTCCGACTTCGATTCCTTCGGCGAGCTGGAGGGCGTGTCGGCGGACCCGTTGGAGCTCGAGCCGTTGGAGTCCGAGCCGTTCGTGCCCGCGGTCGACTTCGATCCGGCGCCCGAGCGGCTGTCGGTCTTGTAGAAGCCGGAGCCCTTGAAGCTGATGCCCACAGGGCTGAACACCTTGCGGAGCTCGCCGTCGCATTCGGGACAGTTCGTCAGCGGGTCATCCGAGAAGGACTGCTGGATCTCGAACTCGTGATCACAGCCACGGCAGCGGTAGTCGTACGTGGGCATCGGGGCACTCCGGGGAGCGTCGTAGGGGCGAGACATCTGGCACTCGTGGCCTGAGAGTGCCAACGATACCGGAACCGCCGTTCTCGCCCAACACATCCGGCGGCCATTCAGGTCCACAATGGTGAGCAATCCTCCCAATTGACACAACGGTCCCACGGTCGAACGATGGTGGCTCCCGGTCGGGCCCGAGGTCCGCCGGAACAGACTCGAACCGGTCGACGCGACCGGGAGCATGACGATGACGACAGACGGAGCTCGGACAGTGGCTCAGCAGACGGTTCGTAAAGCGGTCATCCCAGCAGCGGGCATGGGGACGCGATTCCTCCCGGCGACGAAGGCACAGCCCAAGGAGATGCTGCCCGTCGTCGATCGCCCGTCGATCCAGTACGTGGTGGAGGAGGCGGTCGCCTCGGGGATCGACGACATCCTCATCATCACCGGCCGCAACAAGCGCAGCCTCGAGGACCACTTCGACCGGAACTTCGAGCTCGAGCAGCAGCTCGCCGAGCAGGGCAAGACCGAGTTCCTCGCCGAGGTCGTCGACCTGGCCGACCTCGCCGACATCCACTACGTCCGCCAGGGAGCCCCGCTCGGGCTCGGCCATGCGGTGTCGGTCGCTCGCAAGCACGTGGGCGACCACCCGTTCGTGGTGCTGCTCGGCGACGACATCATGCACCACGACTCGCACCTGCTGGCCGACATGATCGCCAACTACGAGGCGACCGGCGCGTCGACCGTGGCGCTCCTGGAGGTCCCGGAGGACGAGATCTCCGCCTACGGCTGCGCGGCGCCCGAGGACCGCTCCGGCAACACCTGCCGGATCGTCGACGTGGTCGAGAAGCCCCATCCGAAGGACGCTCCCTCGAACCTCGCCATCGTCGGCCGCTACCTGTTCTCGCCCGCCATCTTCGACTGCCTCGACCAGGTGGCCCCCGGTGTGGGTGGCGAGATCCAGCTCACCGACGCGATCGGGCTGCTCCTCAAGGAGGAGCCCGTGATGGGCCTGATCTTCGAAGAGGGCCGCTTCGACATCGGCAAGAAGATCGATTACCTGCGGGCGACGGTCGAGCTTGCACTCGAGCGCGACGACCTCGGCCCGGAGTTCCGCGCCATCCTCGGCGACATCTGCCGGCGCGAAGGCATCTGCTGAGCCTTCACCTACTGAGCGCGGATCTGCTGGACTCTCGCTGGTGATCCCCCTCGAGGAAGCCCGCCGGTTCGTGCTGGACCGGGTCGAGCCCACCGAGGTGGTGGAGGTGCGCATCGACCAGTCGCAGGGGCTGGCGCTCGCCGAGGTCGTGCGCAGCGACGAGCTGGTGCCACCGTTCGCCAACTCCGCCATGGACGGGTTCGCCGTGCGCGCCGCCGACACGTCGCCGGGGGCTCGGCTGAAGGTGGTCGCGACCGTCGCGGCCGGCTCGGGCGCGGAGGTCACCATCGCGACCGGCGAGGCGGCGCGCATCATGACCGGCGCGTTGATGCCCGACGGGGCCGACTCGGTGGTGATGGTCGAGGACACGACCGTGAGCGTCGAGCCTCCGTCCGGCGAGGTCGTCACGATCGGCCACGGCGTGGATGCGGGACATCACGTGCGGCCCGCCGGTGATGACATGCGACCCGGTGACGAGGTGCTCCCGGCAGGGACCGAGGTGACGCCGGCGGTGATCGGCGTGTTGCACACCCTCGGCCGGCGAGTGGTGATGGTGCACCGCCGACCCGTGGTCGGGGTGATGTCGACCGGCGACGAGCTGGTCGAGGGGGGCGGGCCGCTCGGACGCGGCCAGATCCGCGACTCCAACCGGCCGACGCTCAGCGCGCTTGCCGCCGCCGCCGGATGCGAGGTCGTCGACCTCGGCGTCGTGCGCGACGACCCGGACGCCATTCGCGACGCCCTCCACGCCGGCGTGGCGCGATGTGACGCGATCCTCAGCTCGGGTGGGGTGTCGATGGGGGACTTCGACCACGTGAAGGCGGTGCTCGACGAGATCGGCGACATGCGTTGGATGCAGGTCGCGATCCGGCCGGCCAAGCCGCTCGCGTTCGGCACGATCGACTCCGCGCGCGACGACCCCACCCGAGCCGGTCGGGTGCCCGTGTTCGGGCTGCCCGGGAACCCGGTCAGCTCGATCGTCAGTTTCGAGCTCTTCGCCCGGCCCGGCCTGCGCCGGCTGATGGGCCATCGGTCGCTCGACCGCCCTCGGGTCGGGGCGCGGGCCGCGGAGCCGTTGTCGCGCCGATCCGACGGCAAGGTGCACTTCGCGCGGGTGGTCACGGCGCCCCATCCCGACGGGGGCCTCGAGGTTCGATCGGCGGGCTCGCAGGGATCGCACCACACCGCCGCGATGGCGACCGCCGACGCGCTCGCGGTGCTGCCCGACGGCGACGGGGTCTCGGTCGGCGACGCGGTGGAGATCATCCTCCTCGCTCCGTGATCCGCCGGGCGCGACGCATCGGAGGCGGCTGCTGAAGGCAGCGGCGCTGTGCTTTCTTCGAGGTCCCTCTAGCCTGGAGAGGTCATGAGCGCCTCGATCACCGCATCCGAGCACGGGGGGGTGCCCGAACCCAGCGACCTGGTCGACTCGTTCGGGCGCGTCCATCGCGACCTGCGGATCTCGGTGACCGATCGGTGCAACTTCCGCTGCACCTACTGCATGCCGGTCGAGGGGATGACCTGGCTCCCTCGGGGGGAGCTGTTGACCTTCGAGGAGATCGAACGGATCGCGCGGCTGATGGTCGAGCGATTCGGCATCGACTCGATCCGCCTCACCGGCGGCGAGCCGACGATGCGAGCCCACCTCGAGATCCTCGTCGAGCGACTCGCCGCGCTCGACGTCGACCTGGCGCTGACTACCAACGGCGCCACGCTGACGCGTGCGGCGGGGCCGCTGCGTGCCGCGGGGTTGCGCCGCATCAACATCTCGCTCGACTCGTTGCGGCCCGATCGCTTCGAGTCCCTCACCCGACGTGACGAGCTCGATTCCGTGCTCGCCGGCATCGACGCAGCGGTGGCGGCGGGCTTCGATCCCGTCAAGATCAACTGCGTCGTGATGCGCGGTGTGAACGAGGACGAGGTGGTCGACTTCGCCCGCTTCGGTCGGGAGCGGGGAGTCGAGGTGCGCTTCATCGAGTTCATGCCCCTCGACGCATCGGACCAGTGGACCGATGGCGCCGTGGTGTCGCAGACCGAGATCCTCTCGCTGATCCACGAGGCATTCCCGTTGGAGGTCACGCCTCGTGGCCACGATCCTGCCGAGCGGTTCGCCTACGCGGACGGTGCCGGCCACGTCGGGGTCATCGCGTCGGTGACGCGGCCGTTCTGTGAGTCGTGCGATCGGGTGCGGCTGAGCGCGGAGGGCGCGTTGAGGAACTGCCTGTTCGCATTGGACGAGTCCGACCTTCGAGGCCCCCTGCGCTCGGGTGCCGGCGACGCCGAGCTCGCCGAGATCGTGGCGCGCAACGTTGGGTCGAAGTGGGCAGGTCACGCGATCGGTCAGGTGCACTTCATCCGACCGTCGAAGTCGATGAGCCAGATCGGCGGTTGAGCCCGATCGAGGGCTGAGGCGTCGGCTGGGGGTCCGACCCGGGCACAGAACTAAGCTCGGTGGCCATGTCGGAACGGGCACTCACCCATCTGGATCCCCTCGGCCGTGCCCGAATGGTCGACGTCACGCCGAAGGAGCCGACGCATCGTCGGGCCTTGGCGCGTGGTCGGGTGCACATGACCACCGAGACCACCTCGCTGGTGGCACGGGGGGCGATCAACAAGGGCGACGTCCTGGCCGTCGCCCGCGTGGCCGGCATCCAGGCCGCGAAGCGTGCTCCGGACCTGATCCCGCTGTGCCACCCGCTCCTGGTGGGCGCCGTGCTGGT
>DATEEV010000460.1:0-17191 GCA_035281005.1 Microthrixaceae bacterium
TCCCGATGATCCTCGGATGCGACGCCGCCGGCGTGGACGACGAGGGCAACGAGGTCATCGTCCACGGAGTGATCGCCAGCGACGAGTGGACCGGCGACGAGACGTTCGACCCACGACGCTCGCTCCTCTCCGAACGCCACCAGGGCACCTTCGCCGAGCGAGTCGCGGTGCCCCGTCGCAATCTGGTCCCGAAGCCGCCCGAACTCACCTTCACCGAGGCCGCGTGCCTTCCGACCGCATGGCTGACCGCCTATCGGATGCTCTTCCACAACGCCGCGGTCGAGCCGGGATCAACCGTGCTGGTTCAGGGAGCGAGCGGTGGCGTCGCGACGGCGCTCATCCGACTGGGTGCGGCTGCGGGATACCGGATCTGGGTCACCGGTCGCACGGCGGACAAGCGGTCCCGCGCGATCGCACTGGGGGCGGACGCGGCGTTCGAGTCGGGAGCCCGCCTGCCCGAACGTGTCGACGCCGTCATGGAGACCGTCGGTGCGGCGACGTGGGCTCACTCCGTGAAGGCGTTGCGCCCGGGCGGGACCATCGTCATCGCCGGCGCGACGAGCGGCCCGAACCCGCCAGCCGAGCTCACCCGGATCTTCTTCCTCCAGCTCCGGGTCGTGGGATCCACGATGGGAACACGCGACGAGCTCCAACGCCTCGCTCAGCTGTGTGTGGTCACCGGCGTGCGTCCGATGATCGACCTGACCCTGCCGTTGACGGAGTGCCGCGAGGGATTCGCACGGATGGCCGACGGTGAGATGTTCGGGAAGATCGTCTTCTCGCTCTGACGCCGGGAGCGGGTCGCGGCGGGTGGACACGGGTCAGAGGATCATCACGATGTCAGTTGCTCGCGGAGCGCCCCGACGAGGTCGGCGGCCCCGTCGACATCCGCAGCGGCGCCGTAGAGGTGGAAGTCGGGTCGCTGGAAGGCCCATCGCACCTCGTGCCTGCGGAACCAGGCCGCGAGAGCGGGCGCGGTATCGGCGACCTGGATCACCGCACCACCGATCGTTCCCAGCCAGTCGACGAGGCCGGGATCGAGGTCGTCCCCGGCCGGGTCGTCGGTCACGAGACGCCATCCCGCTCCGTGGACGTCGTCGAACCTCCGACCGCTGAGGTCCGGCTGTGGGAACTGCTCACCGGCAAGGGGGGCGTCGGGGTGGATGAGACCGGAGCCCAGCCCGGGCTGTCCGGGCACCTCGGACACCTCGCCGGTGACGGCGGAGGCCATTGCCTCGTCTCGTTCAGCGGCCTCCTGCGCGTCAGGGACACAGATCACCTTGCCGAGTTCGATCGACAGGTCGATCGCGAACTCGGCTCCCGGCTTGCGCTCCTCCTCGTAGGTCACGAGCACGTCCGGGCCTGCCACACCCGCGAGGACGAGATCGAGCTTCCACGCCAGGTTCGCGACATCACGGATTCCCGAGCACATGCCCTGACCGGCGAAGGGTGGCATGAGGTGCGCGGCGTCGCCGGCGAGGAACACCCGACCGTCCTGCCACCGGTCGGCCACCCTGGCCTGGAACGTGTAGACCGCGTGTCGTTCGATGCGCGCGTTGCCGGGATGCACGTCCCAGGGTTCGAGGAGGGCCCAGGCGGTGGCCGCCTGACCGAGCTCATCCAGCGACTCCTCCGGCAAGCGCATGAACTCCCACCGCCGCCGGCCCGGGCCGCCGGACACCGCGGACGTCGGACGTTGTGGGTCGCAGACCTGCAGGTTGATCGGATCGAACACTCGCGGCTCGTCGAGGATCACGTCGACGATCAACCAGTCGTAGAAGAACCCTCGGTCCTCCACCCCGATGTCGAGCACGCGACGCACGGTCGAGTTCGCACCGTCGCAGCCCACGACGTACCGGGCGGTGACGGTCGTGCCGCCGGTGCAGCCGAGCGTCACGTGGCTCTCGTCCTGCTCCACCACATCCACGGTGATGCCCCGGCGTGTGGCGACGGTCGGCAGCGCGTTCGCCCGCGCCTCGAGCGCCGCTTCCAGATCGGGCTGGCAGAACATCGACGAGAAGGGCCAACCCGATGGGCCCGTACCGATTCGACCGAATCGGAGCAGCGTCGTTCCCGCGGCGTTGCGCCACTCGTACACCTCTGCCGGCTCGGACAGCGCACGGACCTCGTCACCGATCCCGCACGACTGCAGCAGTCGACCGACCTCGTCATCGAAGTGCACCGCGCGCGGCAGGGAGTAACGCTCAGGCCATTGTTCGAGGACGATGACGGACCGTCCGAGCTGGGCCAGCAGCACTGCCAGCACCAACCCCGAAGGGCCCGCGCCGACGATCGCGACGTCAGCGTCGACCTCTGCGGCAGCGTCACCGACCACGGGATCGCTCATGGCTGCCGGAGCGGCTGGTGACCCCAGGCGCTGATGCGGTCATAGCGGCGGTCGTCGTCCCAGTCCTCGTCGACCACGCGGGCGCCGTGGCCGAACTCGATCTGGAAGCCCGCGGGTGTCTGCAGGTAGAAGCTGAACATCCCGTCGTTGTCGTGGCGGCCGAGGCCGTTGGGGATCGGCAGGTCCGTCTCCCAGGCGCGGTCGAAGGCCAGCCCGACGTCGTCCCGGGAGTTCGCTTCGAACATCACGTGGTGGAGGCACTGCGGCAACTCGAACGGCGCCCGGGCCAGTGCGACGGTGTGGTGGCGAGCGTTGCAGTGGAAGAACCGGACTTCGAGGTCGATCCCCGGAGCGAGCTCCATCTCGAGCCAGTCGGACTGGGTGAAGCCGAGGCCGTCGGTGAGGAACCGGACCGACTCGTCGAAGGCCATCGTGGCGAACACGACGTGGCCGAAACCGACGCCCTCGGTGAGGAAGCCGCCGGGCACGAGGGGTGAGGAGAACGGTGTCCGGTCCTCAGCCAGCCCGACCACGACCTCGACATCGACGCCCCACGGCGCCGGTGTTCGTACGAGCCGCTCGACCCGACGCAGCCGGGTCTCGGCATCAGCGCCCTCCGCGACGTCCGCGCCGATTTCCCGGAGCCGACCGACGATCGCGTCGAGCGCCGCGCCGTCGTGCGCCTCGAACCCCACCGCGACAGCGTCGTTGGCCGGGCCGGGCTGGACGATGACCCGCTGGGCGCGATCGTCGTCGCGCCAGGTGAGAGCTCCGTCGGCGGTGTCGCCCGGCACGAGGCCGACGACATCGGCGAGCACGGGTGTCAGCGTGTCGGGCTCCGGGAGCTCGAGGACGAGGTAGCCGAGCTCGATCTGGTGGTCCATGGGGTGGTCCTCTCGATGAGTGGGTCGGTGGTCAGTGGCTCGCGGCGAGCCGGGGGAACAGTCGCTCGGTGTTCAGGCGCAGCGTCTCGGTCAGGGAGCCCGGCGGGTCGCCGGCGGACTCGAGTTGTTCACGGGCGATGGCCGCGACGAACTCCGGCGTGAACGGGACGTCGCTGCCGTAGTGGAGGTGTTCGATCGTCGTGAGCGCGAGCAGCGCGTTCAACTGGCGCGGGATCGGCGTGCCGGAGAGGTCGTAGTGGAGCCCGCCGAGGTCGCGGATCACATCGACAGAGGGGTCCACCCCGAGCATCAGCGCGAAGCCCGCGACGCGATCGGCGATGACCGGGAGCGTGGCGCCGACGTGCGGGATGATCAGCCGGAGGTCGGGATGGCGCGCCACCGTGCCGTTGAGCACCAGGTTCACCACCGCCCGAGTGGTGTCGAAGAGAAACTCGAGCATCGGGCGGGGCCGGCCGAACGACGTGTGCTCCCAGCACACGGGTGACGTCGGATGGACGAGCACGCGCGCGCCGCGTCGGTCGAGCTCGTCGAACACGGGCTCCCAGGCCGGATCCCCGAGATAGGTCCCATCCACGTTCGTGAGGAGGACGAAGCCGTCGACGGCGAGCGCGTCGGTGCAGTGTGCGATCTCGGCGATCGTCGCATCGACGTCAGAGATCGGCAGCGAGCCGAGCAGCCCGAAACGGTCAGGGTGGTCGACCACCGCCCGTCGGCCGGCCTCGTTCACCTCCCGTGCCAGATCAGCAGGCGACGGACCGCCCGCGAGGTGCACGCCGGGCGTCGAGACAGACAGCAACGCGGTCGCGATCCCTATCCGATCCATGAGCGCCACATGCTCCTCCGCCGACCAGGTCGGGATCTCCGGCATGCCGTCCGGCTGGCTGTGACCGGCGCGTTCGAGCGCCTGCCGGTACGGCTCGGGCAGGTAGTGGGCGTGGACGTCGAGCTTGCCGGGCGCGGTCACCGTTCCCCCTCAACCGATCTCGGTCGTGAAGAGGTCGTGGCCCACCGTGAGTGGACCGGTGAAGCCACCTTCTCGCACATCGTCCGCGAACTCCTGCTCGCTCGCGCGATCCGACGGTGGCGGAATCAGATGCGTCAGCACGAGGTGGCCGACACCGGCCGACTCCGCCATCGCGCCGAGGGCGACGGTGTCGGAGTGATAGTCGAAGATCTGCTCGAACGGCGTCCCTGCGATGAGCTCCGCCATCGCGGAGACCCGGCAGGCCTCGTGCACCAGCACGTCCGCACCAGCGGCGAGATCTCCGACCTCCTCGCACACGCGAGTGTCGCCCGAGATCACCACGACTCCTGACGGCGTGGTGACTCGGTACGCGACGGCCTCCCGGACGGGCTCGTGGTGGACGCCGACCGCCTCCACGACGACAGATCCGTCGTCACTGCACCAGACCTCCGTCGGCGCCGTCGGGGCCGGGAAGGGTCGGACGTCGAGCTCCGGGCCGCGCTCCTGCACGTGTTCGACCCGGAGCGCGATGTCGTCGACGAATGGGTCGAGCATGCGACAAGCGAAGCGGGTGGCGTGCCCGTCGACAGCCACGATCGGCAGTGGGCCGGACGGGTGCAGGGTGCCCTGGATCCACCGCGTCATGACGACGTCGGCGAGGTCGACCAGATGGTCGCTGTGGACGTGGGTGATGAACAGCGCGTCGAGCTCGTGGGGTGCGGTACCGGTCTCGGCGAGTCGCAGCACGGTCGCCCTTCCCGCGTCGAACTGGAGCGCCGTGTCACCGTGGCGAACCAGGACGCCGGGCCCGGCCCGACCCGGTGACGGGTGCGGGACGCCGGTGCCCGTGAGGGTGACGGTCGTCGAGGTCATGTCAGTCGTTCCTCTGGTCGGGCGCGATGGCATTGCCGAAGTAGGTGGCTTCGAGGAGAGAGGGATCAGCGGCGAGCTCGGCCGCCGGTCGGTCGAGCGCGATGTCGCCGTGGGTCATGACCATGGCGCGGTCCGCGACCTCGAGCGCGAGTCCGACGTGCTGCTCCACCAGCACGACGACCGCGCTGGCCTCCTCGGCGATGCGTCGGACGACGGGGAGAAGGCTCTCGACGACGACGGGTGCCAGCCCCATGCTCATCTCGTCGATGAGCAATACCCTGGGCTCCTGGATGACCCCACGGGCGATCGCGAGCATTTGCTGCTCGCCACCGGAGAGGTTGCCAGCGGTGACCGTGCGACGGTCGGCGAGCTTGGGGAAGAGGTCGAAGACGTCGTCGAGTGAGGTCGTGCGCTTCGCGCGGGCCGCGTCGAGGTTCTCGACGACGGTGAGGGTGGTGAACAGCGACCGGTCGTCGGGGACGAGCACGAGCCCGGCGCGCGATGCCGCATTGGGACGACCGTTCTTCAGCCGCGTGCCGGCGACGGAGACCGAGCCCGCCTGTGCGGGATAGAGGCCCGCGAGGGTGGTCAGGAGGGTCGTCTTGCCCGCGCCGTTCGGCCCGAGGATGGCGATGATGGTCCCACCTGGCGCGGCGAGATCGAATCGTCGGACGACGTTGATCGGGCCATAGCCCGCTTCGATCCCGTCGCACACGAGGAGAGCGCCGGTCGACGGGCGATCGCGGTCGGCGGGTCTCGTCACGACCGGGCCTGCTCGGCGTGAGTCGTTCCGAGATAGGCCGCGCTCACCGTCGGGTCGGCCTGGATCACTGCCGGTGCCCCGTGCGCGATGACCTTGCCGAAATCGAGGACGTAGACCGAGTCACAGAGGTTGAACACGAAGTGCATGTCGTGGTCGATGAGGAAGATGGTGACGCCGTTGTCGCAGATGTGACGGAGTTGCTCGCCCAGCCACATGCTCTCGTTGGTGTCGAGCCCGCCGGCGGGCTCGTCGAGCAACAGGATCTCGGGACCACCGACCAGCGCTCGGGCGATGGAGACGAGCTGGCGTCGTCCTTGTGAGAGGTCGCCGACCGGACAGTCCGCGACCGTGGCCAGGTCCAACGACGCGAGCACGTCGCCGAGGTCCCTCGGCGATCGCTCACCGCTCGCTCCGGCGCGGCCGACCATGACGTTCTCGGTCACCGTCAGGTCGTCGTACAGCTGAGGGTTCTGGAACGTGCGGCCGACGCCGGCACGGACCCGTTGGTGGGGCTTGAGCCCGCGAAGATCGTGGCCGCCGAGGTGGATGTTCCCCGAGTAGGGGACGAAGCCGCTCAACGCGTCGACGAGGGTGGTCTTGCCGGCGCCGTTCGGGCCGATGAGTCCGACCACGGTCCCGTGCGGAACCGTGAGTGAGACGTCATCGACGGCGACCATTCCCCCATATGCGACGCGAAGCTCGTCGGTCTCGAGCGCCACGACGCCGCAGACCGACCGGGCGCGTGCGCGAGTCGGCGCAGGTTTCGACACCGACGCCTCCGTGCGTTCCGGGGCCTCGACAGCGGCCGCGACCAGTCGGCGCCGGTCGAGCCAGTCGTAGATCGGGCTGAAGGCCCCGTCGGGACGTCGGATGACCGTGAACAGCAATCCCAAGCCAGCGGCGACGATGTACCACTCCCCGAGGTTCAAGACGTTGCTCCAGAAGGTGGCCATCATTCCGCCGGCGGCGAGCAGGCCTGCGGCGATCCCGCCGGAGACGCGGGTGACGCCACCGATGTAGGTGGTGGCGAAGAAGACGAGTCCGACGACCGTGGTGAAGGCGTCGAAGGTGACGTTGCCCTGGAAGTAGGCGAGCATCGCGCCCCCGAGCCCGGCGATGAACGCCCCGAGGGCGAACGCGAGGACCTTCACCCGGACGACGTCGACGCCGGCGCCGGCGGCGGAGCGCTCGTTCGCCCGCACGGCGAGCATCTCGGAACCGAGGCGGCTCTGGCGGAGCCTCGCGACAGCGACGGCGACGATGACGAGCACCGCGAGGGTCAGGAACGCGAACGACAACCTGGGGAAGTCGGCACCCACGCGGGCTCGGAGATCCAGTCCGAACAGCTCCGGTCCCACGACCTCCTCGCCCGCAATGCCCACGAGGTCGGGGTTGTGGAACCACAACGCCTCGATGGCGACGGAGAACGCCAGCGTCACGACGGCGACGGGAAGGCCCCGGATCCGCAAGGCGGGAAGTCCCACGAGCACGCCGACGACGGTCGCGCCGAGAGCGGCGACGATCGGGGCGAGGGGGAACGGGATCGACCAACCGACGAGTGGGAGCTGCCAGCCGGTCGTGAGCGGGGCCAACAGGAATCCGGCGACCCCCGCCAACGTCAGCTGCGCCAGTGAGACCTGGCCGCAGTACCCGGTCACCACGACGAGCGACAGGGACAGCACCCCGAAGATCAGGCTGGTGACGAGCGCGGCCCGCCACGGGCCCTGCAGCGCGACGAGCGCGATCATGGCGACGGCGGTGGCGATGAGCGCCGGACGGGCGATCAGTCGCGGGCGCGGTGCGCGACCGAGCGTCCGGTGGATGATCACGCCACGGCTCGGTAACGGCTTGGCTCGCGCGACGAACACGATCAGGATCAGCAGGAGCGGGACGAGCTCGGCCATGCCCGACGTCGGCAGCCAGGAGACCTCTCCGTTCAGGTAGGCGAGCTCTGATTGGACCATGCCGATGGCGAGCCCGCCCGCGACGGCCACGATCATGTGCTGGAAGTTGCCGATGACCGCCGCCGCGAGCGCGGGCACGATGAAGAACGTGTAGCCGAACGGGGTCAGCGGCACGATCGGGGCGATCAGGATCCCCGAGACCGCGGCGACCGCCGCGCTGATCATCCAGTTGGCCGCGGCGATGCGATCCGGCGAGATCCCACTGACGTGTGCGCCCTTCTCGGTCTCGGCCGCGGCACGGGTGAGCAGTCCGAAGCGGGTGAACCGGTACACGGCGGTGAGGCCCAGGGCGATCGCGACGACGGTCACGGCGAACCACACTCGGTCCTGCGAGATGCGCACCTCGCCCAACTCCCACGAGCCCTCGGGCAGGATCGGTCGCACCTGTTCGGCCGTCGTCCCGACCCTGAGAGCGAAGAGGCCGGTGAAGATCACCATGAGCCCGATCGACGCCACCGCCTTCGCTACCACCGGGGCCGCGTGCAGACGCCGGAACACGGCCGCGTAGAGGAACAGGCCGACCAACGCGCAGACTGCGACCGAGATCAGCGCCGCAGGCCAGAACCCCATCGGATCGCCGACATCGACGGTCTTCGGCAGGAACGGGAGCGGGAGCAACAGCTCACCCCGGCGCAGGAACGCGTAGAGGTAGGCCCCGAGCAGTGACATCGCCCCGGTCGCGAAGTTCACGACTCCGCTGCTGCGATAGGTGACCACGAGGGTCAGGGCCAGCGCCGCGTACACCGCGCCGCCGGCCAGGCCCAGGACGAGGAAGATCAGATGCTGGTCCAACTCGGACGTCAGTCGCTGACGAGGTACGGCGCGACGTCGACCTTCTCGAAGTCATGACCGACCCCGTCGGCATCGAGGGTGCCGGCGAGGACATCGGTACTGCAGATGCTCGGGGCGAACGGGATCGGCTTCGCTCCGCACTGGAACGTGATGCCGCCACCGAGGGGAAGGTCGATGGGCTGGGGCATCGACCCCAGCGCGGTCGTGATCGACGCGGCGTCGACGGCGGCGGTCGAGCCGGCGAGCGCCCGTGCGAACCCGAGGACTGCGGCGAAGCCGTTCGGGGTGACCCCGGTGCGCTCGATGTCGGGCGCGTACTTCGCCAACACGGCCTCGAACAGCTGCACGTCCGGGTCAGCGGGATCGCTCGTCATCGGCGAGACGGTGGTCACGCCCTCGAGCTCGCCAGGGAGCGCCTCGGCGACATTCTCTGCGGAGGCCCCACCGGCCAGCACGATGTCACCCTCGAACCCCAGCTGGTTCATCGCCTTGATGGCGCTGACCGTGAATTGGTCGGTGCCGCCGACGAGCAGCATCTCGTTGCCGTCGCTCATCGCCTTCTGGATCTGCGGGGTCATGTCGGCGACCTGCGGTGACACGTTGATCATGTCGAACTCGACACCGGCCTTTTCGAAGATTGGCGTCGCCAGCGCCGTGATCGGCCCGGTCGTCGCAGGCACATCGATCACAACGAGCCCGACCTTGTCGATGCCGCGCTCGTTGGCGAGCGCCGCGGGGGCGGCGATCGCCGCGAACGGGTTGGGGAGCACGAACGCGTTCGGGCTCGTGACGATGGCGGGGTTCGCGGTGAGATACGTGACGTACGGGATGCCCGAGTCCTTCAAGCCGTTGACCACCGCGTTGTCCTGCGCGGAGAGCGGGACGATCACCGTTGCGACGCCGGCGTCGAGCATCTGAACCGCGCACGTGGAGGCGCCGGCCGGCGTCTGGCCCGTCTCGCAGGGCTCGATCTCGATCGGGTGTCCGTTGATGCCGCCGAGGTGCTCGTTGACGTACTCCGCGGTGGCCTCGCCGGACTGCAGGACACTCGTGCTGTCCATCGCGTCGGACTTGCCGTCGACGATCAAGCCGACCTTGATCGGGGTGCCCGTCGCGTCGTTCGTCGGCCCGAGAACCGATTGGTCGACCGTGGTCTCGGTGTCGTCCGACCCCTCGGATCCGGACTCGTCGCCGCCGCAGGCGTTGACGGTCAGCAGCACCACCACGATCGACGCTCGCAGGAGCCACCTCATGTTGCGACCATGTTCGGGAGCGTGTCCGCCCAGGCGACGAGGGTGTCGACGTAGCGCTTCGGATCGGCACCGTGCAGCGAGTGCGGCACGTCCGGCAGGTTCACGTACTCGAACGGTTGACCTGCGTCGGTGACCAGCTCGCGAACGCGTGCGACCTGGAGGTCGGAGCCCGCTCCGAGGAGCGCACCCGACGCCTCGTCGATCATGCGGAAGTGATGGGTGAACAGCACGGGGACCTTCACCGACCGGAGCATGCGCTCGTGGTCGCACGAGCCGTAGAACGAGCCCGTCCAGAATGCCCATCCCCATTCCGGGTCGTACTCCTTGAGTTCCTGGGGTGGTCCGTCGCCCGCGCCCATCCCGAAGGCGCCCGCGAGCATGCCCATCCACGGCGGGAGCTCGGTGGGGAGCGCCGCGACCATCCCGTCCCAGTCGCCGATCGACCACTGGTCGCCCAGGTACTTCGACATGAGGGCGAAGAACGGTCCGATCGACTGGCGGATGCTCTGGCCGACCGCGGGGCTCACATCGGACGAGAACAGCGGCGGGTCCTCGTAGTAGGCGCCGATGACCTGTCCCGGCTTGGCGTAGGCGGACAGCCAGGCCGACGCGACACCACCGGACGAAAGGCCGGCGACGATCGTCGGACGACCGATGACCCCGTCGATGAACCGGACCAGGTCGTTGCCGATGAGATCGAGCGTGTAGCGCCGTGGGGTGCGCGACGATCGGCCTTGACCTCGAAGGTCCACGGCGAACGCCTGGAAGTGCTCGCCGAGCAGGCCGAGCGCCTGCTCGTAACCCCACCACGATTCGGTCTGTCCGGGGATGAGCAGGAGTGCGGGGCGCGACTCGTCGCCGGCGGTGACGTAGTTGATCTCCACCTCACCGGTGTCGAAGAGCAGCTCGTCGTAGTCGTGGGCGATATACGTAGCTTCTGGCGCATGTGGTCCGAACTGGCGTGCGTACGTGGCCATCAGTGGTCGGTCTCCCCCAGGTGAGTGGGTCGTCTCATCGGATTGCCGTGTCGGACGGTTCCTCGACGATGTGGTTCTCGAGCACGCCCAGCCCGTCGATCTCGACGCGGACGGTGTCTCCCGCCTTCATCCACAACGGTGGTTGCCGGACGAGCCCGACCCCCGCCGGTGTGCCCGTCGCGATGATGTCGCCGGGCTCGAGCGTGAACGCGGCCGACAACCGGGCGATCTGAGTCGGGATGTCGAAGATCATGCTGCGCGTCGATCCGTCCTGGACGAGCTGCTCGTTGAGCCAGGTGCGGATCCCCAGGTCGTGCGGATCCGCGATCTCGTCGGCGGTCGTGAGCCAGGGGCCGATCGGACCGTGGGTGTCGAACGACTTGCCGAGCGTCATCGTCGGCGAGCTGAGCTGCCAGTCACGGACCGACACGTCGTTGACGATGAGATAACCGGCGATCACGTCGAACGCGGCCTCGACGGGCACGTGGCGGCAGCGACGACCGATGACCACGCCCAGTTCGCCCTCGTAGTCCAACAGCTCCGAGACCCGTGGACGGTGGACGTCGTCGCCGGGACCGACGACGCAGGTCGTCTGCTTGTTGAAGAACACCGGGCTCGCAGGCCGGGCCATCCCCGTCTCCTCGAGGTGGTCCTCGAAGTTCAATCCGGCGGCCAGGAACTTCGGTGGGCGCGGGATGGGAGCGAGGAGCCGGACCTGCTCGAGCGAGAGGCGAGGCCCGTCGGGGAGTTCCGACGGGACCTCGAGCACGGATGTGACACCCGGCAGCGGGATGATCGAGTCGTCGACGACCGCTCCGACAGCGTCGGCGTCCTCGTGTCGGTAGCGGGCAAGTCGCATGCAGTCGGTCCCCCTCGTGTCCGCGAGAATCTATATTCTGTACTTTCTTGCCGGCAAGCTAGATTCGAGGGTCATGCAGCGCACCGCGCCGACCACGCGATCGGAATGGGTCCAGGAGCGTCTCCGCGGCGCGATCCTCCAGGGCGACCTCGCACCGGGTCAGCGACTCCAGGCGAATGAGCTGGCGCTGCAGTGGAACGTCAGCGCCACTCCCCTGCGTGAGGCATTCCAGCGTCTCGCGTCGGACGGCCTGGTCTCGATGTCACCCCAACGGGGGGCACGGGTTGCGTCACCGTCGATCGAGGAGGCGGTCGAGCTCTACGAGCTCAGGATCCTGCTCGAACCGCGGAGTCTGCGGCAGTCGTTGGAGGTGTCCGACGACGCACACCGCAGTGAGATCAAGGCAGCGTTCGAGGCATTCCGTTCCGCCTCGACCGTCGAGGACGGCATCGAGGCCCATTCGCAATTCCATGCCGCGCTCCTGAACCGGTGCCCGTCGACCTGGTTGCTCCGCTTCACGACCCAACTGTCGGATGCGTCACGACTGTTCCAGGTGGCGTCCGTGCGCGACCGCCCGGGACGTCGTCATCCGAAGTCGGAGCACCGAGCACTCTGCGAAGCGGCCGTCCGCGGCGACATCGACCGTTGCGTCACCTTGCAGGAGGAGCACCTCCGACGCACGCTCGACCTCATCTGTTCGACCATGTGATCAGCCCACGAGCTGGGCGGTGAGGTCTCAGTAGTCGCCCTTGATCACGAAGTACGAGCCTCGGATCGTCCCGGCCAGCTTCGACTTCTGCCTCGCGAACTTGAAGGAGCTGAGCTCGTCGGGGATCTCCATCCCATCGGAGAGCTTGAACCCGACCGCGCGCTTCTTCGGCTCGTCGAGCAGCACGTTGATCGACAGCCCGCTCTCGTAGAACACGTAGGCCCACCGGATGTTCTCGACTTCGAACTCCGTCGCCTCGAGTGGACGCGACGCGATGACGATGTCGCGCTCCTCCTTGAGGATGCGGTGCACCCAGTCGATGGTCTTCTTCGCCTTGGCAGCGGGCTCGACCGTGAAGACGTGGTCGTACTTGTTCTTGAAGTAGCGCGCCTCGTTCGCCCGCAACCCAGCAAGCGCGTCCACCACCGGCGACGACTCCAGGCCAACGGTGGAGACGTTCACGAAGTCCACTGCGTAGCTCATATCGGCTCCCTGCTACGTCGCCGGAGGCGACCTCGACGGACGCAAACTATCCCGCCGAGGTGTCGCGGTCGTTGAGCGAACGTGCAGTCAGGGCGGCTCATCGTCGGCGCGCCCGCTCGCCGACGGTGGCGGATCGTCGAACTCGTCGTGACGGCGGTACCAGAACGACTGCGGCGCCTGCGGCCAGCCTTTGGGCACCTCTTCGTCGACGCACTGCCCGCCGTACGGCGTGAGCGACATCAAGCTCCAGATGCTGCCGAGGACCATCTCGCCGTGCTGGAGGAAGTAGGTGCGGTAGACGTCGTCGCCGTCGCGCAGGAAGACGTTGAGGCCGAACCACTCCTCGACCCCGAAGTCAGCCGAGAACCGCTCAATACAGATCGTGTACCACGGCACTTCGGTCCAGCCCATGCGCTCGGCGTAGCGGCGTAGGTCCGCCCGGGTGCCGGTGAGCGGTAGTCATGCGCGACGGGCACCATCGGCATTCGCTTCCGCGCGGCGGCGAGCTCGTGCATCGCGGTCGCGACGGTCTTCTCACGCTCGAGCATGGCGGCGCGGGCGTGGTCCCACTCGGCCTGGCTGACGACAGGCGGACGAGCGAGGGGCGTCGACTGGCTGTCGGTCACACGCGTCGCGTACCCCGACAGCGGCGGTCCCCAACCGACGCGACCTCACACGCGGGATGTCTCAGGATCGACTATCGGCGGGTGAAGGTCAGGTGGGTGACACCGCTCGGCGACGAGACCACCTCGACGTAGTAGCGCTCCTCGACGCCTTCGGCGCCGTCCCACAGACGAACGCCGCGACCGAGCAGGATCGGCACCTGCACGACGTGGAGCGTGTCGATGAGCTCGGCGTCGAGGAAGTCGCGGACGACCGTCGGACCACCGCCGATGCGCACGTCGAGCTCGCCGGCTGCCTCCCGGGCGAGGTCGAGCGCCTCCTGGGGGGTGGCGTCGATGAAGTGGAACACCGTGCCGCCCTCCATCTCGATCGACGGGCGCGGGTGATGCGTGAGCACGAAGACGGGAGTGTGGAACGGCGGGTTTGGCCCCCACCAGCCGCGCCACTCGTCGTCGCTGCCGACATCGGTCCACGGACCGGTCTCCACGCCGAACTTGCCGCGGCCCATGATCTCGGCGCCGATGCCGATGCCATGGCGAACGGCGAACGAGTGGTCGACGCCGGAGGTGCCCCCGCTCTCGCCGACCATCGACCGCCAGAATCGGGTGGCGAACATCCACTCGTGCAGGCGTTCCC
The DNA here is from genome assembly GCA_035281005.1 of Microthrixaceae bacterium. Classification (GTDB taxonomy): domain Bacteria; phylum Actinomycetota; class Acidimicrobiia; order Acidimicrobiales; family Microtrichaceae; genus DATEEV01. The sequence goes on from DATEEV010000460.1 coordinate 14,150, forward strand.
CGGCATGACCGAATGGGGCGTCGAGCGCGATGCCGTCGCCGGTCCCGAACCCGTCCAGGGAGATCGAGAAGTTGTGAACACGGACCTGGGACATGGCAGCCTCCGAGCCGCTCCACCGACCAGTCATGCGAGTGAGACGGGCCGCCCGGCGCGAACTCATCGCCGGCCAACGGGGGCCAGCGGTGATACAGGCCAACCCGTTCTGGCCGGTTCGTGTGGCCGCCGCACACACGGTGCCGAGGGAGTGCCGGGAGGAGGAGGGTTGGACGTTCGAGCCCGGTCAGTTCGACGCGGTCCGGGCACCGACAGTGCTCTCGACCGGATCTGACAGCGTCGCCGAAATCGTGCGCGCCACCCGGGCCGCAGCAGGCGCGATCTCGGGCGCGCAGATGCGAGTGCTGGACGGGCATGGCCACTTCACCCACAAGACGGACCCCTCTCTCGTCGCGAGCGTCATCCGCGAATTCACCTCGCGTTCCTACCTGGCGACTGCGTGGTAGGCGGAGCCGACCGCCGACGCCGCGCTGCTGATCTGGGGCCCGACGTCGCCGTCCCAGACGGCCAACGGTCCGCCCAGGTGCTCAGCCGCGGCCACGGCCTCAGCCCCGAGCGTCGACAGCTTGTGAGTCCCGGCCAGCTCCGCGATCCGGAACGCCAGGTCACGCATCGGCACAATCCTGACCGTCGCTGGAAGCGCGACCAGGGCCTGGGCGAGCGACTGTCGAAGGGCCGCCGGCCACGCACCGGTCAACTTCGAACCGCGTGCGTTCACCGCGCTGCGACACAGGCGCACGTAGTAGAGGTTCGTCGTAGCCGGTTCGTAGGTCCGGAGAAGAGTCGTGAGACCTGGACTCTGCTGTTTGGCGAGCAGGTCGCGGAGCAGGTGGTCGTCGAGGACGACGGCGGTCACGTGGTTGCCAGGTCCTCGTCGTCGAGTGACCTCACGAACTCGGCGTGACCTTCTCGACTGAGCAGGTCGCGGAACAGCGCCGATCCGGCGCCCTCCGGGACCGTGAGCACGCCGAACCCGAGGTCGAGCACTTCGACCGGGCCACCTTCACCGAGGTTCCAGCGATGTCGCGCCGCGGCCGGCAACGACATCTGCCCTGACGACGAGACCAGATATGTCGAGACGCCTTCCATGCCGTGCAGGGTACTTGGTAAGCGGGGTGCGGTCACCAAGTGCAGGTTCACTTGGCTCGAGGAGCCGTGGCAACTGAACCGTGCACGGCGACGAATCCCTTGACATATCATCTGTATTGATGACAGGTTCAATGACATGAAGGCTAAAGAGGGCCGACCGTACTCGAGCCCGCTGCGGGTCGAGCAGGCGGCGGCGACTCGGGAACGGATCGTCGATGCCGCCGTGGAGCTGTTGCAGGCCGGCGACGCCGCGGCCGTGTCGATGCAGGACGTGGCCGACCGGGCAGGAGTCGCGGTCCGCACCGTCTATCGGGCATTCCCAACCCGCGACGACCTCATCGAGGGCGTGCTCGTGGCCATCAAGGAGCGGTTCGAGGCGTCGGCGGGCACACCGCCGGCGACCGCAGAGGAGTTCAGTTCCTCGATCGGAGCGGCAGTCGGCGCGGTCTTCGAGCTCGAGCCGCTGTACCGCGCACTGTTCGCGACCCAGGCAGGCCGCGAGGCGCACCGCCGCTCGGCGGGAGATCGCCGCGCCCACGTGGAGGCAGCGTTCGCGGACGAGCTCGCCAGCCTGACGCCCGCACAGTGTCGTCAGGTCACCGCCGTCATGCACCTGGTCACCTCGTCGAGCGGCGTGCTGATCCTGAAGGACTACGGCGGCCTCGACAAGGAGGCGACGCAGGGCGCCGTGTCGTTCGCGGTGGCGGCGCTGATGGCCGCGCTTCGGGATCCCGAGCTCCGGGCCGGGATCGGACACATCCAGGGGGACGCGCCATGACCATCGAGTGGAAGGCGCCGGCCGGAGGTCTGTGGGAGTTGGAGAGCACACACCTGCAGGGTGGCCAGCCCCAGCTGTTCCAGGATCTGGCGCCCAGCGCGTTCCAGGACCGGTTCCGGGAGACGGCAGCGCGTTACGGGTTGCCGGTCGACTACGTCGAGGTCCGCTTCGTCAACGATCACTGCTACGCCCGGATGCGCGCCGTCGGCGCTCCCGAGCCCAAGCCCGGCAAGCCCAGCAAGGCCCCGCCCTCGCTGGTTCTCAAGGTGCTGGCCCGGGTGCACCCGGAGCTGCGACGGCGGTCACGTGCGGCGCGACGGGCGATCGATCAGGCGCTCTGGATCGAGGACCGCCGGCGCTGGGAGGAGCACGGCCGGGCCGAGCTGCTCGCCGCCGCCCGCGCGCTGCAGGGCGAACCGGTCGAGGAGCTCGACGATGCCGGGCTCGTCGATCACCTCGGTCGGGCTGCCGCCCATCTGGAGCGCGGGATCGGCACGCACTTCGCGTTGCTCCCGATCCACAACGTGCCCGTCGGACGTCTGCTGCTCGGATGTCGTGGCTGGGGAATCGAGCCCGACGAGGCGTTTCCCCTTCTGGCGGGCGCGTCGCCGGCATCGACCGCGTCGGCGCACCACCTCGCGGCCATCGCGCACGCGCTCACGGAGGCGGGCGTCGAGCCTCGCACCCTCGACGAGGTACGGGCCGCAAGCCCGGAAGCGGCGGCCGCGCTCGACGCGTACCTGACGGACCACGGCTGGCGGGTCGTCACCCAGTACTCGCCCGGCGGTCGTGCACTGGTGGAGCTGCCCGACGTGCTGCTGCGGGCCATCGCCGCCGCCGGAAACAGCAACGGCCCGCCTCCACCGGCCGACGTCGACGCGGTTCGTGAGCGGGTCCCGGTTGCGGACCGGGCCCAGTTCGACGAGCTCCTCGGCGACGCTCGCGCCTGCTACGGCGTGCGCGACGACAACGTCGCCCTCACCATCATGTGGCCGAGCGGGCTCGTGCGACGGGCGCTGCTCGAAGCCGGTCGCCGGCTCGCCGACCGCGGTCTCGTGCGCGACGCCTCCGACGTGTTCACCCTCGGTGTGGCCGAGGTCGCCGCCGCGCTCGCCGGCGAC
>DATEEV010000461.1:0-6844 GCA_035281005.1 Microthrixaceae bacterium
GTGTCCTTCGGCCATAGCGCCGCGCCGCAGTTGCGAGCTCCCTCGAACACGTCCGACGTCGCGAGGAAGAACGTCACCACCAGACAGACCGCGGCGAGAATGAAGAGGAGGAGGCGAAGCGGGCGCATGGGCAGCCGAGGACCCTAATGGGGTTCGATCGGGCCTTGACCGCCGCGGGGGTGAGGAGCACGGTCACCCGCGCTCGATGGCCCCGGTGCGCGGACGCAGCGTACGCCCGGGTCGTCGCCCACCGATCATGGTAGATACGGCAACGGCGGGCTTATTCGCCCGCGTTCACAGTATTTTATAGTCATTCGAGGCGTGAATGCGGGTTATTGTTCGTGGAATGGCCGAGTACAAGACGACCCAGGTCGCCGAGATCCTGGGTGTGAGCCCCGACACCGTTCGCCGCTGGTGCGACGAGGGTCGGCTGACCTGCTCCGAGACCGGCGGTGGCCACCGCACGATCGACGGCGCGGACCTTGCCGAGTACCTGATGGAGCAGGCGGCTGCGTACGAGCCGGACTCGGTCATGTCGCAGTCGGCCCGCAACCGCTTCACCGGGATCATCACTCGCGTCGAGCGGGACAAGCTCGTGGCGCTGGTCGAGATCCACTCCCCGCCGCACCGTCTGGTGTCGATGATGACCCGCGAGGCGGCCGATGAGCTGAACCTGCAGCCGGGCGACCTGGCGACCGCGGCGGTGAAGTCCACGAACGTCATCGTCGAGCTCCCGAGCCCATGATCGCGACTGCCATGCAGAGGGCATGACGGTGCGCAAGCAGTTCACCCTGGCCATCGCGGTCACTGCCGCACTGGCGCTGGTCCTCCCGGGCTGCGGCGACGACGATGAGAGTGGGTCGTCGGACTCGACGACCACCACCTCCGAGTCGGTGTCCGGCACGATCATCGTGTCAGCGGCGTCGTCGTTGACGGACGCGTTCAACACGATCAAGCACAACTTCGTCCAGGCGAACCCCGAGGCGAGCATCACGATCAACTTCGGCTCGTCCGGAGCGCTCGCGACCCAGATCCAGGAAGGCGCCCCGGTGGACGTCGCCGCGTTCGCCGACACCACACCGATGGCGACGCTCGACGACGCGGGTCTGTTGGCCGCGAGGCCAGAGATCTTCGCGAAGAACCGGCTGTTCATCGTCACCAAGCCGGGGAATCCGGACAACATCTCGGGCCTCGCCGAGCTCGGTTCGGCCGGCATCATCTCGCTGTGTGTCGACACCGCCCCGTGCGGCACGTTCGCCGACCAGATCCTGGCCGACGCCGGTGTCACGATTCCCGAGAGCAGCATCACCCGCGGCACTGATGTGAAGGCCACTCTCACCTCGGTCACCGAGGGCGACGCCGTCGCGGGCATCGTCTACGCCACCGACGCACAGGCGGTGGCGGATCAGGTCGCGGGCGTCGAGATCCCCGAGGACGAGAACGTCGTCGCGAGTTACCCGATCGCCGTCGTGAGAGCCACCGCCCAATCGGAGCTCGCGGCGGCATTCGAGGCGTACGTGCTGTCGGAGGAGGGCCGGACCGTGTTGAAGGAAGCCGGATTCCTCGCACCGTGATCTCGTCGCGGCGGCCACCGCTGGTCGTGGTCGCCGCCGCGACCGTGGCGGTCCTGTTCTTCGTCCTGCCGCTGGTCGGTCTGATCCGCCGCACCGCGTGGTCGACGCTGCTCGACGACCTCACGACGACGGACTCCATCACCGCGCTGCGACTCTCGCTGGTGTGCTCGCTCAGTGCCACCGCACTGTCGGTGGCGTTCGGCATGCCCCTCGCGTGGATCCTCGCCCGAGTCAGCTTCCCCGGGAGGGCGCTGGTTCGCGGCCTCGTGTTGTTGCCGCTGGTGTTGCCCCCGGTGGTCGGGGGGGTCGCGCTACTGACGGCGTTCAGTCGTCGCGGGATCGTCGGTGAGTACCTCTACGACTGGTTCGGCATCCAGCTCACCTTCACCACCGCGGGCGCGATCCTCGCCGAGACCTTCGTCGCCCTGCCGTTCTTCGTGATCACCGTCGAGGCCGGGCTGCGATCCATGGACCGCCGATACGAGGACGCGGCCACGACGTTGGGCGCCAAGCCCTTCACGGTGTTCCGCAGGGTGACGCTTCCTCTCATCGCGCCGGCCGTCGTCGCCGGCGCGGTGCTGTCCTGGGCGCGGGCGCTCGGCGAGTTCGGCGCCACCATCACGTTCGCCGGCAACATCATCGGTCGCACACAGACGCTGCCGCTGGCCGTGTACCTCCAGCTCGAGGCGAACCCCGACGTTGCGATCGCGCTGAGCCTCGTGCTCCTGGCGGTGTCGCTCACCGTGATCGTGTCCCTGCGCGACCGCTGGCTCGGCACCTCATGACCCTGAGCGCCGAGATCGCAGTCACGCTCGGCACACTCGAGATGGACCTGACGGTCGAAGTCCGACCGGGCGAGGTGCTCGCCCTCCTCGGGCCGAACGGGGCGGGCAAGACCACCGTCCTGCGGGCGATCGCCGGGCTGCAGCCGATCGATCGAGGTCGCATCACGCTCGGTGAGCGGGTCCTCGATGATCCTTCGGAACGGATCTTCATCCGCTCGGAAGGGCGCCCGGTCGGCGTGGTGTTCCAGGACTACCTGTTGTTCCCCCACCTCACCGTGCGCGACAACATCGCGTTCGGGCCTCGCGCCCGAGGCGTGCCCAAACCGCTGGCCGACACCACGGCTGCCGAGTGGATCGACCGGGTCGGGCTCACACACCTCGCTCGGTCGAAGCCGTCGGGCCTCTCGGGTGGTGAGGCCCAACGAGTCGCGCTCGCCCGTGCCCTCGCCACCGACCCGCAGTTGCTGCTGCTCGACGAACCGCTCGCCGCGCTCGACGTCACCACCCGCGCCACCGTGCGCCGAGACCTACGACTCCACCTCGCCGGCTTCGATGGCGCGACGGTGATGGTCACCCACGACCCCCTCGATGCGCTCGCGCTCGCCGACCACGTCGTCATCCTCGAGTCGGGCAGTGTGACGCAGGCCGGAACCATCGCGGAGGTCACCGCTCGACCTCGGACGCCGTATGTCGCAGAACTGCTCGGCGTGAACCTGCTGCGCGGTAGCGGCGACGGACACCAGGTGAGCGTCGACTCCGGTGCCACCGTCACGACCGGCCATGCCGTCAGTGGCGAGACGCTGTTACTGGTCCGACCGAGCTCGATCTCGCTCCACGTGCAGCGGCTCGACATCAGCGCACGAAACCAGTGGCATTTCACCGTCACCGGGATCGACCTGCTCGGTGATCACGTGCGTGTCCGCCTGTCGGGTGAGGTCGACCTCGTCGCGGAGATCACGCCGGCGGCGCTCGGTGAGCTCGGCCTCGTCGAGGGCATGCCGGTGTGGGCGTCGGTCAAGGCCACCGACATCGCGGCGTACCCGGCCTAGCGGTCGACGAGGGCGGTCCGGTCAGCGGACGAGCCTCGGCGCAGCGGGGTCCTCGACGTCGACGACGAGGTCGGCGCAGCGCTCCGGGTCGACCTCGGTCAGATAGCGCCGTTGAGCGGCGTGGTAGCGATCGCGGAACGCCGTGCGCGCCGTGGCCTCGCCGCCGAGCTGAAGCGCATCGCGCTCCACCCCTCGACGCTCGGCCGCCTCGAACGATGTCCGCAGGAAGATCACGACGTCCCAACTCGGGCGAATCTCCTCCCGCTGCAGAAAGCTGCCATCGATGATCACGATCGAGTGCGGATCGGCCCGATGGAAGGAGTCCTTCGACGGTTGGTCAGTCGCGAGGTCGAGGATCGCCGATCGGTACTCGAAGGTGCTCCCGGGTCCGAGAGGGTCGAGCACGTACCCGCGTAGCGCGACGAAGTCGTACGCGTCCTCGTAGTAACCATCCGCCGAGGCGCGGCCTTGTTGGTAGCGAACGGCGCGCGGGTTGTGGAAGCCATCCACCGAGATCCGAACGACTTCCCGATCCCGCGAGCGCAGCTCGACTGCGAGGGAGTCGGCGAAGGTCGTCTTCCCGGCTGCGGTGATGCCATCGACCGCGACCCGCAAGGGATGGTCCAGGGCTATGGCGGCGAGTCGGTCGGCGACGGATCGGAGAGCGGATCGGGCGTTCTCGGTCATCGTGGTGATTCTGGCCGGTCGCCACGTACGTCGTCGCGGCACGGTCGTGCAGACCACGGAATGTCCGCGCCTCGTCGCAGCGTGCGAGTCTCTGAACCGATGCGAAGGGAGCGGCGATGTTCGTGTTGATCCACGGTGGCGGTCTGGACGCGAGGTGTTGGGAACCGCTGGTCCCACTGCTCGACGGTGAGGTCGTTGCGGTCGACCTACCCGGTCGGGGCCGCCGTCCCGCAGGCCTCGCGACGGTCACGCTGGCCGACTTCGTCGCGGCGGTCGTCGATGACCTCGTGATGAACGACCTGGAGGACGTGACGCTGGTGGGTCACTCGATGGCGGGGATCACCATGCCCCTCGTCGCTGCGGTGGTGCCGGAGCGACTTCGCCAGCTGGTGTTCGTCGCGTGCGCCGTTCCTGCCAAGGGCGAGTCGGTCGCCGACGTGCTCGGTTCGTTCAGCCCGACGGCCGCCAAGATCGCGGCGCAGCTCGGACCCGCGGTCGTCGACGAGGAAGGTCGCCTGAACGACGATCTGGCTCGGGCGATGTTCTGCAACGACATGAATGGCGAGCAGGTCGCCTACACGCTGGCGCGGATGGTGTCGGAAGCCGCCGGAGTGGTGGACGAACCGACCGACCCCCGGGCGGCTCCGTCGGGCATGCCCCGGGCCTACGTGCGCCTGCTCCGAGATCAGAGCCTGACCGTCGCCTCGCAGGATCGTGCGATCGAGAACCTGGGCGGCGCCGACGTCGTCGATCTCGACGCCGGCCACATGGCGATGATCAGCGCGCCCAACCAGCTGGCCGAGATCTTGAACAGCTTGCGCCGTTCTGTGTGATCGGGCCGAGGTGGCGCCCGAGTCACCGCGTACGGCGCAGCAACGTAGGCCATCGGCACGGGGATCAGATCGCGGCCGTCGGTCCGACCCAACGGTCGAACACCTCAGTGAGCCGGCGTTCTCGACGGAGGTGTGCGGTCTGTTCCTTGTCACGGCCAATGATCGGCGCGACAACTGCACGATGAGCGACCCAAAGCGAGTCGAGATCAAGCTGACCATCGATGCCCAGCACGTGGCCTCGGCCCGCGAGCAGCTCGGCCTCACCGACAGATCGGCGACCCGTATAGACATCTGGTTGTGCGAGCGCATCGGTCGGGGCGAGGACCGACCGCTCGAGCTCGCCAGCCGCGGCGTGATCGTCCGTCTGCGCCACCGGTTCGGCGAGGACAGCGACACGACGGTCAAGTACCGCCGGCCAGGTCGGTTGGCGCTGCCGGCCGGTTGGGACGATCCCGATGTCCATCGCGACCTCAAGGTCGAGGGCACTGGGCGGGCGAGAAGCAGGTCTCGGCTTCGCTGACCTCCAAGGTCAGAGGCCGCGACCTCGTCGACTCCGTCGACGACCCGCCGCTGGACCGGCGGTTGTTCTCCGACGAGCAGCGCGCGTTCGCCGACGCGGTCGGCGGTGGCGCCGGCGTCGATCTGGACTCGCTGCGACCGCTCGGCCCCGTCCACGCCCTGCGCTGGGAGGAGTCGATGAACGACTCCCTCGAGCTCGAGCTCGGCGCCGAGCAGTGGATCGCGGATGACCTGCTGTTCCTCGAGCTGTCGATCCGGGCCAAGTTCAACAAGGCCGAGCAATTGCAGCGGCGGTTCGGCGAGTGGGCCGCCGACGAGGAGCTCGGGGTGGCGGCGAGCGCCACGACCAAGACACAGGCAATCCTCGAGCACTTCGCCGGCCGACTGGAGCGCTGACGCGCCCGAGGTGAGGGCGGGCCGGTATGCCCGCGAGGTCGTCGTTCCAAGAACTGACGACCTTAGATTGCACGCCCGCGTGCTCGCCTTCGCATCGAGGTGGCGCCAGCGCAGCGCGCACAGCTCGCCTCGACGGGCGCCGGTGTCCGCCGAGTAGCCGGCCTCGACGAACGCCCCGTACACGCGGTCGAGGTGCTCTGCTGTGAGATGCGAGAGCCAGCGCGACCCGGGCACGGGAAGGAGATGGCAGTCCGCCGCCGCCCGGTACGCCCGCAGCGTCGTCGGCTCCAGGCCCTCGAGCTCGGCCTGACGGAGACCGCCTCGATCGCCTCGGCCACCGTGGCCGAGGTGCTCGGCCTCGACTGAACGTGCGTCACCAGCCCGGCGTTCGGTGCTACCGGTGCCCAGCTGTGTCGCCGCATGTTCTGGGGCACCGCTCGGTGCTCGCGCGCTCCTGAGCAGATCGCCGAATCGGTCGCGCGCTCGGTCTGCGGTCTGGTTCGCACCACGACGGTGTTGAGTAGGTGCGATCGGGGCGCCAATGAGAAATGGCGCCGGCATTCGTCTGAGTACGGTCCGGTGAACGCGCGGTGCGCATCAAGGGAGAGCAACGAGATGAGACCACTTCGATACTCGATCAACGTCACGCTCGACGGCTGCTGCCATCACGAGGCAGGGCTCCCTCCGGACGAGGAGTCGATGCGCTACTGGACCGCTGAGATGGAACGAGCCGATGCCCTGCTATTCGGCCGGGTGACCTACGAGATGATGGAGTCGGCGTGGCGGCAGCCGGCCACGGGCACGTGGCCTGACTGGATGGATGAGTGGGAGATCCCGTTCGCCGAGACCATCGACGGGGTGAAGAAGTACGTCGTGTCGAGCACGCTGAGCGGGGTCGATTGGAATGCCGAGCTGGTGCGGGGCGACTTGGGGCAAGCGGTTCAGCGGCTCAAGCAGGAGCCAGGCGAGGGCCTGTTCGTGGGTGGCGTGACGCTCCCCCT
>DATEEV010000462.1:0-4597 GCA_035281005.1 Microthrixaceae bacterium
CCAGCTCGTGGCCGACCTGTCCAGTCGCGTCTCGCAGCCTCCGCTGATCGCGACCTCGCGACCGTTCGACACGAACGTTCCCTACCACCCGCTGGCCACCCTGTTGCGCCGCGCGGTCGATGCCGACCATCGGTCGAGCGACGCCGACCTCTATCAACGAGTCCGCGACGAGCTCACGTCGGTGGGGTGCGACCCCGACGAGCTCGGCCCCGATCTCGCCCGCGTGCTCGACCTGCCCGACGACGTGGTCGGTGTCCACGACCACGACCACGACCCGGCGTCGGTGCCGAGGCGGATCGCCGACGCGTTCCTCGCCTGGTGGATCGCGAGGGCCGCGACGCGGCCGTACGTGCTGATCGTCGAGGACCTGCACTGGACCGACCCGTCGACCATCGAGGTGGTCCGGGCGCTCGTCGACCGTTCGCCGATCCCCGGCCTGCTCACGGTCATCACCTCGCGTCCCGAGGGCGACCTCTCCTGGCTCGAGTCACGCCAGGAGACGCGTCTGGTCGAGATCGCGGACCTCACCCCCCTCAGCGGCCGCCACGCCACCGAGCTGGCGCGCTACCACGCGGGCGACCTCGAGCTGACCGACCTCGAGCTCGAGCAGCTCGCCGGCCTGAGCGACGGGGTGCCGCTCTACGTCGAGCGACTCCTGGCCACCGTTCGGGCCAAGGGACCGTCACCCGCGCGCGAGTGGGCCCCCGCCGACCTCGAGGGCCTCCTCACCAGCGCCTTCACCGCGGAGGGGGTCGATCCGCATCTGGTCGGAATGCTCGCCACGGTCGGACGCGAGTTCGACGCCCCGTTCGTGGCCCAGATCCTCCGAACCGAGGTCGACCCCGTCGCGGCACAGCTCGAGGACCTCGTGCACCGCGGCCTGCTCGATCGCGACCCCGGCCGCGAGCCGCCGGTGTACGCGTTCCACCACGCGCTGATCCGCGCGTCCGCGTATGAGCAGCAGCTCCCGTCCGATCGCCGGCGTGCCCATCGCCTGGTGGCCGACGCGATCGAGCAGGGCGCCCAGCCATCGCGGCTCGACAGCGCGGCGATCGCCGGTCACCTCGACCTGGGCGGCCGGCCCGCCCGCGCCATCCCCCTCTACCTCGCCGCCATCGACGCCATCCAGGCGAAGGGCGCGCACTCCGAGAGCATGCGCATGCTCGATCGGGTCCTCGAGCTGGTCGAGTCACTCGATCCCTCCCCCGCTCGCGACGAGCTCGAGCTGCGCGCCCAGGTCCGCGTCGCGCTGTCGGTGACCTCCACGTCGGGTTACGGGGCGCAGCGTGCGCTGACCGCGCTCGAGCGTGCCCACGAGCTGGCGGGCACGACGGGCCAGGTCGATCTGAGTGTGCAGGTGCTCGGCGACGTCTTCAGCTTCCACTCGGTGCGCGGCGACCGCCGGCGGGCTGCCGAGATCCTCGTGGAGATGAAGGCACTGGCCGAGGCCACCGGCGTCGACGTCGACGTGGACCTGTTGATGTTCGAGGGACTGCTCGAGTTCGGCCGCGGTCACCTCGACGTCGCGGAGCGGAGCTACCTCGGCGCGCTCTCGGAGATCGAGGGCGAACGAGGGCCGGCGATCAAGGGGCACCTGTCTCTGCCGACCGAGCCGCTCGCGTCGGCCGCGGCGATGATGATCCCGTTGTCGTGGATGGTCGGTCGCCATGACGAGGCGCAGGCCTGGATCGAGCTCGGCCTGCGTCGGTGCGAGGAGCTCGGCGGATCGAAGGGCGCGTTCAGCGAGGGGTTCGTGCGGTCGTGGATCACCTGGTTGCACGCCGTCGCCGGCGACCTCGAGCGGGCCCGACTCGACGCCGAGGCGATGGTCGAGCTGGGACGGCGACGCGGGATGGCGATGTGGTCCGGGCTGGGCGAGGTGCATCGACTCGTCGCGCTGGCGCTGGGCGCGCCGCACGACGGCCACACCGAGATGCTCGGGATCATGATCGACGCGATGCGCGAGATGGGCGTCTCGGCGATCGCGCCCTACTTCATGACCCAGCAGGCGGTGGCGATCTCCGCCGCCGGAGGTCACGACGAGGCGATCGCCCGGTTCGACGACGCGATCGCGCTGGCCGAGGCGAACGAGGAGGCGTTCTTCCAGGCCGAGACGCTGCGCCGTCGGGCCGAGACGGTGCTGGCCCGCGATCCGGAACGGTCCGATGACGCGATCTCCTGCCTCCACGCCGCGGCGACGCTCGCGAGGAACCAGCATTGTCCGGTGTTCGAGGTCCGCGCCCTGGTCGACATGTTGGCGATCGACGCCGCCGACCCTGTCGCGCGAGGCTCGCTCGAGGACCGACGCGACTGGATCGAGGCCACAGCGATCGACCAGTACCCGGAGGTCGCGATCGCGCGGCAGCTGCTGGCGACCGCGACCGGCGCATGACCGAACCGCGACGCCGTGACGTCGCCGTGCTCGGCGGCGGCATGGCCGCGCTGGCGACCGCGTGGCGGTTGAGCGACCCCGCCCGGCGCGACCGGATCGGTCGAATCACCGTGTACCAGCGGGGCTGGCGACTCGGGGGAAAGGGCGCGTCGAGCCGGGGCATCAACGGCCGCATCGAGGAGCACGGCCTCCACGTGTGGCTGGGGTACTACGACAACGCCTTCCGGCTCATGCGCGACTGCTACGACGCCCTCGACCGGGAGCGGACCGACCCGGAGTGCCCGATCCGCACTTGGACCGACGCCTTCTCGCCCGCGCCGGCGGTCGGGCTCGCCTCCGACCCGCATGAGTCACGGTCGGACCAGCCAGGGTCAGGCCATCGGGAGCGCCAGTGGACGGCGATGTTCACGCCGAACTCGACCTTGCCGGGCGAGCCCGTCGTCGACGCCGCCCCGATGACCCCGGTCGAGCTGTTGACGCGCGGGCTCACCCTCGTCGCCGACTTCGCCCGCTCGGTCGAGGCGCCACCCACGGCGGGACGGGTCGTGCTCAGTGCTCGGCGGACTCCACCCCCGGGCCCGGCCCCGGGTTGGGCGATCGCGATCCGCCAGGCCGCCAACCTGGCGGTGGCCGCCGCGCTCGAGTTGAGTGCGTTGGGCGCCTCCGGTGCCGATGCCGCGGCCGCGAGCGCCGGCCTGGACCCCCTCGTCGGCCTCGGTGCGCCGCTGTCCGCGGCGAGGGACCAGTTGCGGCGCATGGTCGGCGACGACCCGGCGCGACGCCGTTGGTTCGAGCTGCTCGACCTGGTCGTCACGAGCCTGCGAGGCATCGTGACCGACGGCCTGCTCGTCGACCCGCGGGGCCTTCGCGCGATCGATGGCGAGGAGTTCTGCGACTGGCTCCGGCGACACGGTGCGGCTTCGGAGACCTTCTCCTCGCCGCTCGTCCTCGGCGTGTACGACCTCGCGTTCGCCGCCCAGGACGGCGACCCTTCCCGGCGTCGCTTCAGCGCGGGGACCGGCCTCTACCTGTCCGCGTTGATGTACTTCGGGTATCACGGCTCGATCTTCTGGAAGATGAATGCGGGGATGGGCGACGTGGTGTTCGCCCCGTTGCACGACGCATTGCGCGATCGGGGCGTGCGGTTCGAGTTCTTCCATCAGGTCGACGAGCTCGTGCCCGGTGACACGACCATCGACACGATCCGCCTGACTCGTCAGCTCTCCCCGATCGGTGACACCTACGACCCGCTGGTGCGGGTCGGCGGCGTGCGCTGCTTCCCCGACGTCCCGGTCGCCGACCGTGTGGCCGGGGTCGCCCCGGAGCGACCTCGCGAGCTGGAGACCCACGGCGGGCCGACGCCGGCGGGACACGAGTCGATCGAGCTGGTCCGGGGCGAGGACTTCGACGACGTGGTGCTCGCGATGTCGATCGGGATGGTGCCGCTGACCTGTGCCCGCCTCGTCGAACGCGATCCACGGTGGGCGGAGATGGTGCGCCGGGTGGGCACGGTCGCCACCCAGTCGTTCCAGTTGTGGATGCGGGAGAGCGACGCGGAGCTCGGCCTGCCCGCGACGGGCGTCACGCTCACGGGCGGGCGCAAGCCGTTCGACACCACCGCGTCGATGTCGCACCTGATCGACGTCGAGCAATGGCCCCACGAGGACCGACCGAAGTCGATCGTGTACTTCTGCTCCACCCTCGACGAGCGAGACATCGCTGGGGAGGCGCACCCGGATGACGGGGTGCACGGCCGAGCCGTTCACTTCCTCGACCACCTGGTCGAGCCGGTCCTGCCCGGCGCGACCACGCCCGACGGGTTCCGTTGGGAGGTGCTGTGCGGCGAGGCCGACCGCGCCGGCAGCGACCGGTTCGACACGCAGTACTGGACTGCGAACGTCGATCCGTCGGACCGCTACGTGCAGTCGCTGCCCGGGTCGGGGCGTGCCCGGATCCGCCCCGACGACAGCGGCTGGTCGAACCTGGCGCTCGCCGGCGACTGGACCGACTGCGGCCTGAACGTCGGCTGCATCGAGGCCGCGACCGTGTCGGGGCTGCAGGCCGCCAACGCGCTGCTCGACCGGGATCGCTGGGACGCCATCTCCGGCTACTGGGAGCCGATCGACCGGCGATGAGCGACCCGTCCGGCACCGATCCCCCCGGCGCGGAGGACCTGACGCGCATCGTCACCGAGATCGGACGGCT
>DATEEV010000463.1:0-3193 GCA_035281005.1 Microthrixaceae bacterium
CACGATCGTCTGGCGCAGCTCGTCGACCGCCTTGCGCATGAACGAGAGGATCTCCGTGCCGGTGCGCGAGTCGAGGTTCCCGGTCGGCTCGTCGGCGAAGATGATCTGGGGTCGACTGGCCAGGGCCCGGGCCACCGCGACGCGCTGTTGCTGACCGCCGGAGAGCTCACTCGGTCGGTGGGCGAGGCGATCGGCGAGACCGACCGTCGTGACCACCGTGTCGACCCAGGCCTGGTCCGGCTTGCGACCGCCGAGGTCGAGGGGGAGCGTGATGTTCTCGAGTGCTGACAGCGTCGGGATCAGGTTGAACGCCTGGAACACGAAGCCGACCTGGTCGCGCCGGAGCTGGGTCAGCTTGCGCTCGTCGAGGGTGGACAGGTCGGTGCCGGCGATGAACACGGTGCCGGACGTCAGTCGATCGAGGCCGGCGAGGCAGTGCATCAGCGTGGATTTGCCCGAGCCGGACGGGCCCATGATCGCCGTGAACTGGCCGCGGGCGAAGTCGCATGTGACATGGTCGAGCGCGATCACCTGGGTATCGCCCATCCCGTAGATCTTGGTCGCCTCGAGCGCAGATGCGGCGATGACGGGCGAGGCGTCGGTCACGGTCGCGGCGTCACTCACAGTTCCTCCCGGGCAGCCGGCCGTACCGGCGCCGAACACGTGGCCCGCCGCGTGGCGAGCCGCCGATCACCCTATCCGCCGACCGCTGCCGGTCGATGCTCGAGGTCGCTCAGGCGTATCGTCGCCGCCCATGGCATTGACCCGTCAGGATCGGCGAGCCCTGGGGCTCGCCGCCTTCATCGGCAGCGCCGGGGCGATGCACTTCATCCGCCCGGACTTCTTCGACGCCGTCGTGCCCCGGTGGATGCCGGGTCGTCGCCGCACGGTCACTCATGTCTCGGGCGTGATGGAGCTCGTCGGGGCTGCGCTCGTCGTGCCTCGCCGGACGCGACGGCTGGGAGGGTGGTGGTGCGCGGCGACCTTCATCGGGGTGTTCCCCGCGAACATCCAGATGGCCGTCGACGGCGGGATGGACGACGTCGACCCGCCGTTCGACTCCCCCGCGGTTGCGTGGGCGCGGTTGCCGATGCAGCTGCCGATGATCTGGTTGGCGGTCCGCGTCGCGCGCGACGCGAGCTGATCGACGCGAAGGGAAGGGCTGCCGGTCGCCTTGCAGGATCAGGGGCGTACGATTGCGGCTGTGGTCATAGGAGCACGCGCCGTTCGATGGGTGGTTGCGACCGCCGCGATCGGCGCAGGCCTGATCCACGCCGCCGCGATCGGTGCCCACGCCGAACAGGTAGGCCTGGCCCGGATGTTCCTCCTGGCCGCGGTGCTGGGCGTCACCCTGGGAGTGATGTGCGTCGCGACGCCGGCGAGATGGGTCCTCGCCGCCGCCGCCGGGGTGCACGCGGCGTTCCTCCTGACCTGGGTCCTCACGCGCACCGCCGGCCTACCGGGCATCGACGGCCTCCAGGAGCCCGAAGTCGTGGGGTTCGCCGACGCGGTCGCGGCCGGCCTCGCCCTCGTCGTCGTCGTGGGGTGTGTGGTGTTGCTGGCCTCTCGACCCTCACTGACGGCGGTCTCCCGCCCGGTGGGGGTGGTGGCGTCGCTGTTGCTGGTCGCGCTGTTCGTGCCGGCACTCGCGGACGCGTCCACCCACGGCCACGGCGACGATCACTCGCAGGACGCATCCGACGAGGCCGCGCACGCCCACGAGGACGGTGCGGCTCATGAGGACGGCACGGCCCACGACGAGGCCGCCCACGAGGGAACCGAGGCGGCCGGCCACGACGAGGGCAACGAGTCGGACCACGAGCATGCGGCGGCCGACGCGAAGCCCTTCGATCCCACGGCCCCGATCGACCTGTCGGGCACGCCGGGGGTCACCCAGGTCCAGCAGAAGGAAGCCGAGCTGCTGCTGGCCAACACGCTCGAGATGCTGCCTCGTTACGCGGATCCAGCTGTGGCCGAGGCGGCCGGGTACAAGTCGATCGGCGATTCGTCGACCGGCGACGAGCACTTCATCAACTGGTCGCTGCTCGACGACGAGCACGTGCTCGACCCGGCCCACCCCGAGTCGTTGGTCTACGGCACTCGCAACGGTGAGCGGTCACTCGAGGCCGCGATGTTCATCATGCCGGAGGGCTACTCGCTCGAGAACGTCCCACCGATCGGCGGCAGCCTCATCCAGTGGCACATCCACAACAACCTGTGCTTCACACCGTGGCCGTCCCTGCAGGTCGCGGGCGTGACGTCCGAGAACGGACCGTGCCCGGCGGATCGAGTGAACTTCCCGGCCCGACCGATGATCCACGTGTGGATCGCGTCCAACCCGTGCGGGCCCTTCGCCGCACTCGAGGGAGTGGGCGCCGGCCAGGTCAAGGAGGGCGAGACCCGGGCGTGTGACCACGCCCACGGCTCGAGCACCTTCTAGCCTTCTCTCGCGCCACCACCGAACGACGTGACTTCCGGCGAGCGGCGCGTCCGCGGGCGCGTGATTGACACCGGGGGTGGGAGAGTCACCGGCATGCCGCCACGCGCTGTGGCCTCTCTTCGTTGTTGACGGACCCGGAACAAGCAGGCGAACGGAGGCCCTGCTCGGGTGCGATCAGATCACGAGGGCGCTGTCATGCGTTCGTGCGACCTGGTGCGACTTGCGACTTTTCACATGCTGCCTTCGGGTCTTGTGAAAAGTCGCAAGTCGCAGGAGGTCACACCGGGCTGGGGAGGCGGTCGACCATCGCGCTCCACGATCCTCTGCCTCCGCGGTCACCTCGAACGATGTCGTAGTGACTAGGCAGTCCCTGATGCTTGTGCCGCGACGGCGGCCGCCTTCGCCGCGACCTCGGCCGGGTCACCCAGGTAACGATCGACGGTCGCCTTCGCCGCGACCGGCCGGAAGTCGTCGCCGATCTCGTAGTGGAGGGGCACGCCCGTGGGGATGTTGAGCTCGGTGATCTCGTCGTCGGAGATGCCGTCGAGGTGCTTGACCAGAGCTCGGAGTGAGTTGCCGTGAGCGACCACGAGCACCGTCTCGCCGTGGCGTAGGTCGTCCACGATCGAGTCGAACCAGTACGGGAGCATCCGCGCCACCACGTCGGCCAGGCACTCGGCGTCGGGGATCAGGTCAGGCGGGACGGTCGCGTACTGGGCGTCGCCGTTGGGGTTGTAGGGGTTGTCGGCCGCG
>DATEEV010000464.1:0-3859 GCA_035281005.1 Microthrixaceae bacterium
GACTTCCCGACTCCCGGCTCGCCGCCCATCACGGTGACCGAGCCGGGCACCAGCCCGCCCGACAGCACCCGGTCGAGCTCACTCATCCCGGTGGGCATCGCCACCGCCCCGTCGAGGGGCACCTCGGCGATCGGTCGCGCCGGGCCCCCCGAGGCGCGCAGGTCGGTGACGCGCACGTCGATGTCGAGCTCTTCATGGATCGAATTCCACGCGCCGCAGCCGTCGCAGCGCCCCGTCCACTTCGGCGCGGTCGCGCCGCAGTCGGCACAGCGGTGGGTGGTGCGGACGCGAGTCGCGGCGGTCATGTCGTGACCCTACGGACGGGGTGTGACGCTGAGCGCGACCCCCGTTCTCCAGTCGGAGATCAGGTTCGACGGGCCTTCTGCAGAACCCACGATCCGAAAACCGCAGCGATGATCCCGATCACGATCGACACGAGCACCAGCCCACCCCACCAGTTGCCCGTGTCCTCGATCACCGCCTTGTTGACCACGACGATGACCACCGCGACGACCAGGGCGACCGTCCATTCACCCCGCGACAGCCGACGGCGAGGCCAGATCGCAGGTCCCACCTGATCCGCGAGCCACTCCCGGTCCACGACACGATGGTGCCAGATCTTCGGCCCCGGGTCGCCGTTGACGAGCCACCGGCCGAACTCGGTGGTGATCGCTCGACAGCCGATCGGTGGCTACCGAGTTCGGGCGGTCAGAGGGACGACGGAGGGCCCGAGCCGCGGGGACGGGCGTGGCGGCCGTGCGAGCGGCGGCGCTCCGCCCGCAGTCGACCGAGGACCACCACGACCAGGGCGAACACCACGGCCAGGCCCGCCGCCAGGAACCAGACCACCACACCCCTCTTGCGAGCGGATCCCGTCGCCGAGACCGCCTCGTCGACCGGCTCCCCCGGCACGGCATAGTCCCAGGTCTGCAACCGGTCACCCTCGTCGACCTCGTCGGGAAGTCGGATCCCGAGCCGGATCGGCACCGAGCCGCCCTCGCCGAGCTCGGCTGCGAGCTGCTCGGGGGTTCGGCCGAGCGGCAACCCGTCGAGCGCGGCGGCGAGGTCGGCGTCGGAGAACTGGTCGAGCGACCCCGAGAGCACGACCCTGCCCCCCACCGTCCATGTCGTCGACGCGAACGCGTCCTCGATGTCGATCGTCCACTCCCGGAAGATCCCGTCGACCCCGCCGACCTCGTCGAGGACCTGCTGGAGCCCGTCGGGCGAGCCGAACGGCTTCGTGCCGCGGATCGTCAGGCCGCCGCCCTCCGCTGCGACGAACTCGACGGTCCACCCCGCGGCGGTCAGGTCCTCGGTGCGCAGCTGGGTCGCAGGGTCACCGAGGCGCTGCGACGCCTCCCGGTCGAGCTCGGCCGAGACGGTCACCGATCCCGAGCCGTCCTCCGCCACGTCGATGCCGACCGACGCCGACACCTCGCAGCCGACCAGGCACAGCACCGCCGCGACGAGGGCACACCACACCACGGCTCGGACGCGAAACGACACGGTCGCCGAATCTACGTGGCGGCCGCGTCGCTTCGAACGACAGTGATCAGCGGTGCTACTCGGCAGCGGCGACGTCGGTCGAGCCCGTGCCCGTGGTGCCGGGCCCGGCGCCGGCCAGCTCGACGTCGACCACCGTCGGGGGCGTGAAGCCCTCGGTGGCGGAGAACACGATCTGGTTCTGGCCGGGATTCTCGGGATCGTCACCCACGTCGACCAACACGATCTGGCCGGCGCGGAACTCCTTCCACAGGAGGCGCTCCGACAGCGGATCCTCGACCAGGCGCTGGATGGCCCGACGCAGTGGGCGAGCGCCCAGGCTCGGGTCGTAGCCGCGGTCGGCGAGGAGGTACTTCGCCGGCTCGGTGATCTCGAGGCCCATGCCCTGGCCGGCCATCTGCTCGGCGACCCGACGGATCATGAGGTCGACGATCTGGGTGACCTCGGCCTTGGAGAGCTCGCTGAACACGATCGTCTCGTCGATGCGGTTCAGGAACTCGGGCCGGAAATGCTGCTTCAGGGCGTCGTTGACCTTCTCCTTCATCTTCTCGTAGGAGACAGCCTCGTCGCGCTTGGAGAAGCCGATGTTGGCCTTGCGGAGATCCGCGGTGCCCAGGTTGGACGTCATGATGAGCACGGTGTTGCGGAAGTCGACCGAACGGCCCTGGCTGTCGGTGAGGCGACCCTCCTCGAGGATCTGCAACAGCGTGTTGAACACGTCGGGGTGGGCCTTCTCGATCTCGTCGAAGAGCACCACCGAGAACGGCTTGCGCCGCACGGCCTCGGTGAGCTGGCCGCCCTCCTCGTAGCCGACGTAGCCCGGGGGCGAGCCGACCAGGCGAGACACGGTGTGCTTCTCCATGTACTCGCTCATGTCGAGGGTGATCATCGCCTGCTCGTCGCCGAACAGGAACTCGGCGAGCGTCTTGGCGAGCTCGGTCTTCCCGACGCCGGAGGGGCCGAGGAAGATGAACGACCCGGACGGGCGCTTGGGGTCCTTGAGGCCGGCACGGGTTCGGCGGATGGCCTGGCTGACGGCCTTGATGGCCTCATTCTGGCCGATGACCCGGTGATGGAGCTCGTCCTCCATGCGGAGGAGCTTGGCGGTCTCCTCCTCGGTGAGCTTGTAGACGGGGATGCCGGTCCACAGCGAGAGGACCTCGGCGATCGACTCCTCGTCGACCTCGTCGAACAGGTCGACGCCCGACGCCTTCATCTCGACGTCCTTGGCGTCCTTCTGAGCGAGGAGTGCCTTCTCCTCGTCGCGGAGGCGCCCGGCCTCCTCGAAGTTCTGCGACTCGACCGCTTCCTTCTTCTTCCGGGTGACCTCCGCGATGGAATTCTCGAGCTCGCGGTAGTCGGGCGGCGTCTGCATGCGACGGATGCGCAGGCGGGAGCCGGCCTCGTCGATGAGGTCGATGGCCTTGTCGGGCAGGTAACGGTCGGAGATGTAGCGATCGGCGAGGTTCGCCGCGGCCACCAGCGCCTGGTCGGTGATCGTGACCCGGTGGTGGTTCTCGTACCGCTCGCGCAGGCCCTTCAGGATCTCGATGGTGTGGGCCACGGTCGGCTCGTCGACCACGATCTTCTGGAAGCGGCGCTCGAGCGCGGCGTCCTTCTCGAGGTGCTTGCGGTACTCGTCGAGCGTGGTCGCGCCGATCGTCTGCAGCTCACCACGGGCGAGCATGGGCTTGAGGATCGAAGCGGCGTCGATCGCACCCTCGGCGGCACCTGCGCCGACCAGCGTGTGGATCTCGTCGATGAACAGGATGATGTCGCCGCGGGTCTTGATCTCTTTCAGCACCTTCTTGAGGCGCTCCTCGAAGTCGCCGCGGTAGCGGGAGCCCGCGACCAGAGCGCCGAGGTCGAGCGTGTAGAGCTGCTTGTTCTGCAGCGTCTCGGGCACGTCGCCCGCGGCGATCGACTGGGCGAGGCCCTCGACGATGGCGGTCTTGCCGACGCCGGGCTCACCGACGAGCACCGGGTTGTTCTTGGTGCGCCGTGACAGCACCTGCATCATGCGCTCGGTCTCGCGCTCGCGGCCGATGACCGGGTCGAGCTTCTTCTCGCGGGCGAGCTGGGTGAAGTTCCGACCGAACTGGTCGAGCACCAACGACCCCGACGGGGTGTCGCCCGAGCCGCCGCCGGTGGTGGTCTTCTCCGTGCCCGACTGCTGGCCCGTGCCGGTAGGACCGGGGTAGCCGGAGAGGAGCTGGATGACCTGCTGGCGCACTCGGTTGAGGTCGGCGCCGAGCTTCACGAGCACCTGGGCGGCGACGCCCTCGCCCTCCCGGATGAGACCGAGCAGGAGGCCGGCGCGCTGCCGCGCGCGAGCGGCTCCACGGTGCAGCAGCCC
>DATEEV010000465.1:0-2002 GCA_035281005.1 Microthrixaceae bacterium
TCCCCGGATCGTTTCTGCCGATACACCTGCCCGGCCTCGGCCCGATCGTCCGCGAACAACGACCCGTAGAACTCGCGGACGGCATCCGGGTCGGCCGGCTCGATGTCGATCAGCACGGCACGCCGGGCGGGTACGTCCTCACCTCGGTCACGTGGTCATCGCGCCCTGGATCAGCCCGACTACACCCGCGGCTCACCCGGTGCGGACCGAGCGTCGCTCGTAGGCCCGCCGAGCGACGGCGTAGCCGCCGAGTGACAGCACCGCGCACCAGGCCAGGGTCGCCCACCCGCTGGTGCCGATGGCGGTGCCCAGCAGCAGCCCACGGACCGTCTCGATGAACGGCGTGAACGGCTGGTGGTCGGCGAACCAGCGGACGCCGGCCGGCATCGACTCGGTCGGGACGAATCCGCTGCTGAGGAAGGGGAGCAGCAACAGGGGCATCGGCGAGTTGCTCGCGCCTTCGACCGTGTTGCTCGTCATCCCGAGGGCGACCGTCACCCACGTGAGCGCGAAGGCGATCAGGAGGAGCACGCCGAGCGCAGCGACCCACTCGATCACCGTGGCGCCGGGGCGGAACCCGATCACCGCGGCGACCGCGGTGACGACCGCCAGGCAACACACCGTCTGGATGACGGCACCGGCCACGTGGCCGGTCAGCACGGCCGCTCTCGCGATCGACATGGTGCGGAACCGGGCGACGATGCCTTCGGTCATGTCCATCGCGACCGAGATCGACGTTCCCTGGGCGACCGCGGCGACCGCGACCAAGAGGATGCCCGGCATCACGTACTCGAGGTACTCGGCGCGTCCGCCCTGGGCCCCCTCGATGCCCGCCCCGAGCGTGCCGCCGAGGACGTACACGAACAGCAGCAGGAACACGACCGGCATGCCGACGAGCATCAGGGTGACCGACGGGTAGCGCAGCTGGTGGCGGAGCTGGCGACGCAGCATGGTGGCGGAGTCGCCGAGGGTGCGGGACACGCCGCCGGCGCGTGACAGACCGAAGGTTCGTGAGTCAGCGGGGGTGATCGTGGTCATCGTGGTGCTCCGCTTGCTTCGGGGTGGACGCTGCCGTTCGGACCCGTGAGGGCGAGGAAAACGTCGTCGAGGTCGGGGGTGTGGATGGACAGGTCGTCGATCGCGACCGATGCGCCGTCGAGTCGGTCGAGCAACGAACGAAGTGCCGTCACTCCCCCGTCGCTCGGCACCCGCAACGTGAGGTCGTCGTCGGCGCGCTGGGCCTCGACGAGGTCGGCCGCGGCGCGCTCGAGCGCGGCGGCATCGGCGAACCGCAGCTCGATGTGACCGCCGGGGACGAGCCGCTTGAGCTCGGCCGCCGAGCCCTGCGCGATGAGTCGGCCCTGATCCAGCACTGCGATGCGATCGGCGAGCTGGTCGGCTTCGTCGAGGTACTGCGTGGTGAGGAAGATGGTCACCCCATCGGCGACGAGATCGCGGATGATCTGCCACATCGTGCGACGGCTCCGCGGGTCGAGGCCGGTGGTGGGCTCATCGAGAAAGATCACCTGCGGGTCGCCAACAAGGGTCATGGCGAGGTCGAGTCGTCGTCGCATCCCTCCGGAGTAGGTCGATGCGACCTTCGTCGCCGCGTCGACGAGGTCGAACCGCTCGAGCAACTCGGCGACCCGCCGCTTGCCGTCGCTTCGACCCAGGTGGAGGAGATCCGCCATCAGCGTGAGGTTCTCCTCGCCGGTGAGGAGACCGTCCACCGCCGCGAACTGGCCGGTCACCCCGATCTGGGAGCGCACCGCGTCCGGCTCGTGGGCCAGGTCGAGACCGTTGACGAAGGCCTCGCCCCCGTCCGAGCGAAGCAGCGTGCACAGGATGTGGATCAGCGTCGATTTGCCGGCTCCGTTGGGTCCGAGGAGCGCGAAGATCGAGCCGGCCGGGACCTCGAGGTCGATGCCATCGAGCACGACCTTGTCGCCGTAGGCCTTCCGGAGTCCCGAGACCGAGACCGCGGGCTGGGTCGTCGTCGTTT
>DATEEV010000466.1:0-5778 GCA_035281005.1 Microthrixaceae bacterium
CTCGAGGGCCTTCTCGATCATCTCCGCGATGGAGATCTTGATGCCGAGGTTGTGCACCTCGTAGCCGTTGTTGGTGAGGATGATGTCGACGAGGTTCTTGCCGATGTCGTGCACGTCGCCCTTGACGGTGGCGAGCACGAGGCGGCCCTTGGTCGTGGAGGCCTCCGCCTTCTCCATGTGCGGCTCGAGGTAGGCCACGGCGGTCTTCATCGTCTCGGCCGACTGCAACACGAACGGGAGCTGCATCTCACCGCGCCCGAACAGGTCGCCCACGACCTTCATGCCCGAGAGCAACACGTCGTTGACGATGCCGAGCGCAGGGATGCCCGCGGCGAGCGCCTCGTCGAGGTCGACGGTCAGCCCGTCGCGGTCGCCGTCGATGAT
This sequence comes from Microthrixaceae bacterium, assembly GCA_035281005.1. Lineage (GTDB taxonomy): Bacteria > Actinomycetota > Acidimicrobiia > Acidimicrobiales > Microtrichaceae > DATEEV01. The sequence goes on from DATEEV010000466.1 coordinate 385, forward strand.
CCGGTGGCTGAGGCGCTCCTCGACGGGCCATCCCGAGCGGTCCTCCTTCACGACATCGGCGACCTTCACGTCCGCGAAGACGTCGAGCAGCTTGGCCAGCGGGTCGTAGCTCGCGTCGCCGTCCGAGAGCGCGCCGTCGGTGCCGCGCCGGTCCCAGACGAGGTCGAGCGCGACGTCGCGCTGCTCCTCGGGGATGCGGGCGAGCGGCATGATCTTCGCGGCGTGCACGATCGCCGAGTCGAGGCCGGCCTCGACGCACTCGTGGAGGAACACGCTGTTGAGCACGTGGCGCGCCGCGGGCGACAGCCCGAAGCTCACGTTCGACACGCCGAGGGTGGTGTACACGCCGGGCAACTCGGCCTTGATGCGTCGGATGGCCTCGATGGTGGCGATGCCGTCGCGGCGGAGGTCGTCGTCGCCGGTCGACAGCGGGAAGGTCAGCGCGTCGAAGATCAGGTCGCCCGACTCGAGGCCGTAGCGGTTGGTGGCGATGTCGTGGATTCGATGCGCGACCCGCAGCTTCCACTCGAGGTCGCGGGCCTGGCCCTCCTCGTCGATCAGCAGGCAGATCACGGCGGTGCCGTATTCGCGCGCCAGGTGGAACACGCGGTCGAGGCGCGAGCCGGGAGCCTCGCCGTCCTCGAGGTTGGCGGAGTTGAGGACGGCGCGGCCGCCCACCCACTGCAGCCCGGCCTCCATGACCTGGGGCTCGGTCGAGTCCATGACGAGGGGCACCGACGACTGGGTCGCGAACCGTCGGGCCGCCTCCTCCATGTCGAGGGTGCCGTCGCGGCCGACGTAGTCGACGCAGACGTCGAGGACGTGGGAGCCCTCCTTCACCTGGTCCTTGGCCATCTGCACGATGGTCGTGTCCCACTCGCCGTCGAGCATGGCCTCGCGGAACTTCTTGGAGCCGTTGGCGTTGGTGCGCTCGCCGATGATGAGGAACGACGTCGCGGCGCTCGCCCCTTCCTGGTGGAAGGGCATGAACGAGTAGAGCGACGCGAGGCCGGGCTCGTGCACCGGCTCGCGCGGTTTCGGCGTCGCCGCGGCCGCGGCCTGCGCGAGCTGGCGGATGTACTCGGGGGTGGTGCCGCAGCACCCACCCACGACGCGCACGCCGAAGTCCTCGATGAAGCGCGTCATGTGCGACACGAATTCCTCGGGGCCGAGGTCGTAGTGCATCTTGCCGTCGACGACCGAGGGAAGCCCGGCGTTGGGCAGCACCGACACCGGCATGCGCGCGTGCTGTGACAGGTGGCGGAGGTGTTCGCCCATCTCGGTCGGCCCGGTGGCGCAGTTGAGGCCGATCACGTCCGGGCGCATCGGGTCGATCGCGGCGAGCGCGGCGGCGATCTCGGTGCCGGGCAGCATGCGCCCGGTGAGCTCGATCGTGACCTGCACCTGCAGGGGGACCTCGCGACCGACGGCCTTCATGGCGCGACGGGTGCCGTTGATCGCGGCCTTCACCGCGAGCAGGTCGAACTGCGTCTCGATGATGAAGAGGTCGACGCCACCGTCGAGCAGGCCGCGGGCCATCACCTCGTAGTCGTCACGCAGGGCGGCGTAGGGGATCTGGGCCAGGGTGGGCGACTTGGTGCCGGGTCCCATCGATCCGGCCACGAAGCGGGGCCGGTCGGGGGTGGCGAGCTCGTCGGCGGCGGTGCGTGCCAGGGTCGCGGCCGTGACGTTCAGCTCGTAGGCCTTGTCCACCAGGTCGTATTCGGCGAGTGGAGGCCCGAACGAGCCGAAGCTGTTCGTCTCGACCACGTCGGCGCCGGCGGCGAAGTAGTCGCGGTGCATCTGGACGATCACGTCGGGCCGGGTGAGGCAGAGGAGCTCGTTGCAGCCCTCGAGATCAGGGCCGCCGAAGTCGTCCGCGGTCAGCTCGAGGGCCTGGAGATAGGTGCCTGCGGCGCCGTCGAACACCACGACGCGCTGGTCGACAAGATCGAGGTAGTCATTCGCCACGGGGCGAGGTTACAAGTGACCCCTCCGGAGCCCACAGTTGATTCGGCGTGGTGCACCGCTGCCCGGCGCAAGGGTGCCGGGCCGGCGGGGCGGTCAGAGGGGGCCGTTGTGGTGTTTGCGCACCGGTGGCGTCGTGCGCTTCCCGAGCAGTGAGGGCAGCGCCCGGCAGAGCACCTCTCGGGTGCGCTCGGGATCGATGACCGCGTCCACGTAGCCGCGGCGAGCGGCCTCGTGGGGGTTGACGTGGGTCAGCTCGTACTCGGATTCACGCCGGGAGCGCTCGTCGTCGCGCTCGGTCTCGGGCAGGGTCCCGAGCTCGCGGGCGTGGAGGATCTGCACGGCTCCCGCCGCGCCCATCACGGCGATCTCGGCCGACGGCCACGCCACGCACAGGTCGTTGCCCATGGTCTTGCAGTCCATGACGATGAACGCACCGCCGTAGGCCTTGCGCAGCACGACGCAGAGGCGGGGCACCGTCGCCGCCGCGTAGGCGAAGGCGAGCTGGCCACCGTGGCGGATCATGCCCGCCCACTCGAGATCTCGACCCGGCAGGTAGCCGGGCGTGTCGACGACGGTGAGGAGGGGGATGCCGAACGCGTCGCACCACTGCACGAACCGGGCCGCCTTCTGCGACGACTCGATGTCGATCGCTCCCGCCAACCACGCCGGCTGGTTCGCGACGATGCCCACCGTGTGGCCGGCGAGCGTGCCGAGCGCGCACACGATGGCCTGGCCGAAGCCCGCACTGAGCTCGAGGTGGTGGCCGTCGTCGAGAATCTCGTCGAGCACCCGACGGACGTCGTAGGAGCGGCGGGGGTCCGGTGGCACGATCTCGCCCAACCGATCACACGATCGGTCGATGGGGTCCGACGAGAGTGCCTCGCCCTTGGCGTCGGCGTTGTTGAGCGGCAACAGGTCGAGGAGCTGGGTCAGCAGCGACATGGCGCCGCCGAGGTCGGGGGCCCGGAGGTGGGCCACGCCGGAGCGGCTGCTGTGGGTCGCCGCTCCACCCAGGTCGAACGCGTCGACGAGGCGGCCGGTGGTCGTCGCGACCGCGGCGGGGCTCGAGACGTAGGCGACGGCACGGTCGGTGGCGATCACGACGTCGAAGAGGCCGACGACCAGCGCCAGGCCCGACACGCACGGGCCGTCGAGCACCAGGATCGTCGGCACCACGCCCGACGCTCGGGCGAGCGATGCGGCGACGTGTCCCCAGCCGTCGAGGCCTTCGATGCCACAGGTTGCGTCGACCGTCGCACCGTGCACGATCCCGACGATCGGCAACCCGGAGTTCTGGCCGTCGTCGATCACCCGATGCACGACCCGGCTGTCGTCAGCGGTCAGTGGTCGCGGCTCGGGACCGTCTCCGATCTCGAAGCACGCGACGGAGTGGCCGTCGACGTCTCGGATTCCAGCGCCGACGCCCGGTCGGGCATCGGCCGCGATGGGGCGGACGTAGGTGGTGGTCAGGAGGCCAGTCTGATCCACGCGATCGGCTGACCGTCGCGCACTCGTTCGCCGCGCTCCGCCAGATGCCCCATGAATCGTCCCGCGATGCTGGTGACGACCGGGATGCGCTCGTCGGAACGCACCACCTCCCCGACGAGCTGGCCTGCGGCCACATCGTCACCGTCGACCGCGGTCGGCTCGAACCGGCCGTGGATCGGCGAGATGACGACTCGCTCGGACACGACCGGGAACTCGCCGTCCTCGAACCCACCGAGGGTCGTGGCATCCGGTCCTGGAGAGGAGCTGTGCACCATCATTCGTTTACGACTCGCTTTCGCCGGTTCGGGTCGGGAGTTGGTCCTCTGACCCGCCTCCGAGGACAACTGTTACACATATTCCGAACGATTTCACGAATACGTCGAATGATTGAGGCAGATAGTCGAATCGTGGTAATGAGAGATCGATGAGTGTCACGTACACGGCCCAGCAGCTCGCCGCCACCGCTGGCGTGTCGGTGGCTGCACTTCGCTCCTACCAGTCCAAGGGGCTCGTGCCGCCGCCGCGTCACCGGGGCCGTGTCGCCGAGTACGGCGAGCGGCATCTCGATCGTCTCCGCCGCATCGTCGACCTCAAGGCCCGAGGCCATTCGCTGGCCAGCATCGCCGCCCAGCTCGAGACGCCGGTCGGCATCCGCATCGACGAGGGCGAGCCCACGCTGCGACTCCACGACGTCGCCGAACAGAGCGGGATGCCGGTCGAGATGCTGCGCTCCCTGGTGGCGTCGGGGGTGCTCAGCCCCCGCCACATCGACGAGGGCGCGGCGGTCTACGGCACCGCGGACGTCCGCGCCGTGGGTTGCCTGCTCCTGCTGGTCGGCTCCGGCATCCCCATGGACCGGTTCCTCGAGGTCGCCGAGGAGCAGATCGTGATCGGCGGGCGGGTCGCGGCCAAGGCGGTCGGCCTGTTCGAGGAGTTCGTCGAGCAGCCGCTGCGCGCCTCGGTGCCGACCGACAAGGGCGACGCGCGGGTCGACGACGCGCTCGCGGCGATGGCCGCCGCGATCGGCGAGCTGGTGGCCTACTGGGTCGAGCGGCAGGTCGTGTCGCGGCCGTAGGCTCGATCCTCCACGACCTCGGGAGGACATCGTGATCTCGGTCAAGCTCGCCAAGAAAGCTCCTGCCACCGCGTCCATCGTCGGCGAGCTCGTCGCCGCCGAGCAGTTGGGGGGCCGTGGTCTCGACAAGCGCCAGCTCGGCCGGCTGGGCTTCAAGGCCGAGGCCGGTCAGGTCACGTCGCTCGCCGGCAAGGGCGAGACGATCCGCGTGCTCGTGGGTGTCGGCAAGGAATCCGCGCTCGACCGGCACGGCCTGCGTCGCGCCGCGGCCGCATTCGCGAAGGCGGTGTGCGATCAGCGCAGCGCGGTGCTCACCGTCGGGTCCCGATTGGGCGGTGTCGATCGCGCCGCGGCGATCCAGGCGCTCACCGAGGGGCTGGCGTACGGGGGCTACCGCTTCGACGAGTACAAGTCGAAGCCCGGCACCCACCTGGGGTCGGTGACGCTGGTGGGCACCGGTGACGAGTCCGAGGCGGCCGGCCTCGCGCGCGGCAAGGCGATCGCGGGCGCGGTGTGCTGGGCCCGCGACCTGCTCAACGAACCGGGCGGAACCCTCACCGCCCCCGAGTTCGCCGATCGCGTCGCGGCCCGGGGGACGGAGGCGGGCGTCGAGGTCCAGGTGCTCGGCAAGCGACAGATCGAGGCCGAACGAATGGGTGGCCTGCTCGCGGTGAACCAGGGCTCGACGCTCGAGCCGCGGTTCGTGACGATGACCTACGCACCCGAGGGGGCGACCGCGTCGATCGCACTCGTCGGCAAGGGGATCACGTTCGACTCGGGTGGCCTGTCGATCAAGCCGGCCGAGGCGATGATGACGATGAAGAACGACATGGGCGGCGCGGCCGCGGTGGTCGCCGCGG
>DATEEV010000467.1:0-4218 GCA_035281005.1 Microthrixaceae bacterium
GTGCCCGAGCCGAGCGGCGGCTGGGGCGCGTCGCTCCTCGACCTGCTCCTCGTGGCCGAGCAGCACGGTCGCGCCGTCGGCTCGGCCCCGCTCGTCGAGGCCCAGGTCGCGGCACGGTTGTTGGCCGCTGTCGGTTCGAACAGCACCGCCGGATCGAGCCGCGCGTCGCTCGACGGCGTGCTGAGCGGCGATCTGCTCGTCACGTTCATGCCACGCCCGGTGGGGAGTGGAACGGCACCGATGGTGCCGGCGGGCGCCGTCGCCGACCACTTCGTCGCCCTGTCCGGCGATGACCTGGTGCTGGTGCCGATCGGCGACGATCGCACCTGCCCGGAGAATCTGGGGTCGATGCCCGTCGCCGACCTCACGACCGAGGGCGGTGTCACGCTCGCCTCGGGCTCCGACGCGCGTCGGCTCCACGACGCGGCCCTGGACGAGTGGCTGTTGCTCACCGCCGGCGCGCTCGTCGGCATCGCGCATCGCTCGCTCGAGATCGGTGTGGGGTACGCCAACGAGCGCTCCGCGTTCGGTCAGCCCATCGGCGCGTTCCAGGCCGTCGGGCATCGTCTTGCCGACTCGGCCGCCGCCTGCGACGGGGCGGAGCTGCTCGGGCGGATGGCCGCCTGGTCCATCGACGAGGAGCCCGACCGCTTCGCCGAGCTCGCGGCGATGGCCTTCGCCTTCGCGGCCGAGGCGGCTCGTGACACCAGCTACCGCGCCCTGCACCTCCACGGGGGGTACGGGTTCATGCTCGAGTACGACATCCAGCTCTACTACCGCCGGGCGCGCGCCTGGGCCGAGATCGCGATGAGCCCGCGCCAGGCCTACCGACGGGTGGCCGACCGGCGTCACTCCCGAGCAGAGGCGGCCCGCTGATGGACTTCCGGATCTCAGAGGTCGCCGAGGAGCTCCGCAGCGAGGTGCAGGCCTTCCTCGAGGAGCAGATCACCGAGGAGCTCGAGGAGCGGGTGTACCGGACCGGCGTCAGCCACGACGAGGGTTTCAGCCACGCGTTGAGCGAGCAGGGGTGGATGGCCCCCGGTTGGCCCGTCGAGCTGGGCGGCCAGGGCCGAGGCCCGCTCGAGACGCTCGCGCTGCACGAGGAGCTCCGCTTCGTCGACGCGCCGACCTACGCGATCGGCACCTCGATGATGGTCGCCACGGTCGTCCGCGAGGCCGGCACCGAGGAACAGCAGCGCGAGCTGATCCCCAAGGTGCTCGCCGGCGACATCGTCATCGTGCTGGGCTTCACCGAGCCCGAGGTCGGCTCGGACCTGGCGGCCGCCAGTTGCAAGGCCGTCCGTGACGGCGACCAGTGGGTCATCAACGGCCAGAAGATGTTCACCACCAACGCGCACGTAGCGGACTACGTGTTCCTGGTGACCCGCACGAACACCGAGGTGCCCAAGCACAAGGGCATCACGATGTTCGTCGTGCCGATGGACCAGGCCGGCGTCGAGGTGCAGGCGGTGTACACGCTGTCGGGGGAGCGCACGAACATCGTGTTCTTCAACGACGTGCACGTCGACGACGCCTGGCGCATCGGCGACGTGGACCGCGGGTGGGAGACCCTCACCGTCGCGCTCGCGGCCGAGCACGGCGCCGCGTTCTCGCCGGCGATCCGGCGCCTGCTCGCGTCGATCGAGACCTGGGCGACCGAGACCCGCACGCGGGGCGGAACGCCCCTCGACGACCCCGACGTGCGCGAGCTGGTCGGGCGCACCGCGACGAGCTTCGAGGTGTCGCAGTTGCTGCAGCGTCGGGTCGCGTGGATGGGCGCCGAAGACATCCCGGTCGAGCGCGCCGAGTCGTCGATGGCGAAGCTCTTCAGCTCCGAGGCGCTCGAGGCCAGGGCCCAGGAGGCGTGCGAGACGGTCGGCCCGGACGCGTTGCGCAGCTACTTCGATCCGACGGCCCCGGTGAACGGGATGATCGAGCACCTTCGCCGCTTCTCGCTGGGCACCACGATCTACGCGGGCACCAGCGAGGTGCACCGGAACATGATCGCCCAACGAGGTCTCGGCCTCCCTCGGTCGAAGTGACCGCGGGCGGCCCTCGTCTGGCCGCGTCGGCGACGGTCGGCTACACACGACTCGACGCGCCCGCGCCGGACGACGAGAAGAGAGAGACGGGAACGACCGATGGCTGACAGCCGACCGACGGGTCTCACCGCCTGGGGCGTCTACCTGCCGACGTGGCGCCTCGACCGGAAGGCCATCGCTGCGACGCTGGGCGGGCCCGCCGGACGGGGCACCAGGACCGTCGCCTCCCACGACGAGGACACCACGACCATGGGGGCCGAAGCCGCCCGCCAGGCCGTCGCCCTCCTCGACTCGCTGCCCCAGGACCTCTACTTCGCCACCCCTGACCCCGCGTACCTCGACAAGACGAACGCGACCGCGATCCACGCCGCGGTCGGCCTGGAGGACGACGCAGGCAGCTACGACCTGGCCGGCTCCTCGCGCTCGGGTGTCGCCGCGGTGCGCACCGCGGCGGCGACCGCACGGCGGGGTCACCCGACGATGGCGGTGATGTCGGACCTGCGATCGGGCCTGGCCGGTTCGGCCGACGAACGCGACGGCGGCGACGGTGCGGTCGCGCTGGTGTTCGGCGAGGACCCGGTGGCCGAGATCGTGTCGGTCGGCTCGGCGACCACCGAATTCCTCGACCGTTGGCGCACCCCGGGCGACGCCGAGTCGAAGCAGTGGGAGGAGCGCTTCGGCCAGGAGGTCTACGGCCCGCTCGCCACCGCCGCGCTCGAGCGCGCGCTCGCCGCCGCCGAGATCTCGATCGACGCCGTCGACCACGTGATCGTGAGTGGCCTGCACGTCCGAGCCACGAAGGAAGCGGTCCGGGCGTCGGGCGCCACCACCGAGGCCGTCGTCGCGGACCGGCTCGACACCACCGGCAACCTCGGCGCCGCTCATCCGTGGCTCCTGCTCGCCGACGTGCTCGAACAGGCCCGCCCCCATCAGACGATCGTGGTCCTGCTCCTCGCGGACGGCGCCGACGCGATGGTCCTGCGCACCACCGAGCGGCTCACCGAGGTCCAACAACGCCGAGCCGATGCCGGCATCGGCTCGGTCGACGACCTGATCGCGTCGACCCGCGAGGTCGACTATCCCCGCTATCTCACCTGGCGCGGCCAACTGCGGCGCGAGCCACCCCGCCGTCCCGACCCGGAACGGCCCGGCGCACCCGCGACGTGGCGATCGAGTGGCTGGCGCGGCGGCTTCGAGGCCAGCCGGTGCCGCAAGTGCGGGTTCCGGCACCTTCCACCGACGCGGGTGTGCCTGTCGTGTCGCGCCGTCGACGAGATGGACCCCGAACGACTCGCCGATGTGCGCGGTCGCATCGCCACGTTCACGGTCGACCGGTTGGCCTTCAGCCTGTCGCCACCGGTGATCGGCGTGGTCGTCGACTTCGACGAGGGCGGCCGCTACCGCTGCGAGCTCACCGATGCCGACCCTGGCGAGCTGGCCATCGGCCAGCAGGTGGAGATGGCGTACCGACGCGTCTCGACGGCCCAGGGTGTGCACAATTACTTCTGGAAGGCGAAGCCGACCCGGGGAGGTCCCACATGACCAGCAACGGCATCCGCGATCAGGTCGCGATCGTCGGCATGGGCTGCACGCCCTTCGGCGAGCGCTGGGACCGCGGCGTCGACGACCTGCTCGTCGACGCGACGAAGGACACCCTCGCGTCAGCCGGCGTGGCGCTCGACGACATCGACGCCTTCTGGCTGGGCACGATGACGTCCGGCGTGTCGGGGGTGACGCTGTCGCGCCCCCTGAAGATCGACTACAAGCCCGTGACCCGCGTCGAGAACTTCTGCGCCACGGGATCCGAGGCGTTCCGCAACGCCTGCTACGCGGTGGCGTCGGGCGCGTACGACCTGGTGATGGCGATCGGTGTCGAGAAGCTGAAGGACACGGGCTACTCGGGGCTGACCGGCATCCGACCGGTCGGGGACGGCACTGATCCGCAGCTGTCGTCGCCCGCCGCGTTCTCGTTCCTCGCCCCGGCGTACGCGAACAAGTACGGCGTCGACGAGGCCGCGTTCAAGGACGTGATGTCGCGGATCGCGTGGAAGAACCACGTGAACGGCGCGGTCAACCCGCGTGCGCAGTTCCGCAAGGAGGTGCCGCTCGAGACGATCGGGCGGGCGCCGCTGATCGCCGGCCAGCTCGGCGTCTACGACTGCAGCGGCGTGAGCGA
>DATEEV010000468.1:0-4419 GCA_035281005.1 Microthrixaceae bacterium
GCCGTACCGCCGGAGTTGACTGGGCTTCGTGCTCGCCAACCGGGCTGCACTGCCGTCACTGCAATAGCGCACCACGGTGAGGTCGCGGCCGGCGGGAGCCTGACCGGGTCGGAGCGTCACGTCGAGGACGACTGCGATTCCTGACGGCGGTCGCTCCGACCCGCGCTTCTGGGACAGATCAGTTGGTCGACCAGCCAGGTCGTCGGGTCAGGCGCCAGCCTTCAGCTTGCAGATCGCCAGATGAGCGGCGAGTACCGATTCACGGGCATCACTCGAAGCGCCTGTATCGGCCTCGGCGGCGGCCTTGGCGCTGTCGCCGGCCTGCTCGAGTTCGATTACTGAATCGCCGGCGGGCACCCCGTCGACGGCCTGGTTTTCGGCCTTGGCTAGCTTCGCTCCGAACTCCCTCACGACAGCAACGAGCACAGGCGAGGCGCCGCTGTCCGCCTCCACTCGCCCCACCGCGGTGTTGATCGACTCCACGACCTCATTGAAAGCGACGGTCATCACGCCATCTCCTCTCGCTCGGCTGCCACATGGTGCCCGTTGTGCCAGCGGCTGCATAGGCGCCACCAGTTTGCTCGGACCGCCCCGTCGAACGATCTGCAGCTCGTACGAGTCGGGGTATCCGTGGGCGATCAGCGCCGCAAGCCGGGGCTCAGTGCCCACGGAAGCGGAGGCGGACCGTGGGTAGGGGGCCCGGCGGGGAGCGGGCCTGGGATGCTGTGGCGGTGGGGAGGGGCCGACTCGTCGTCATCGTGGCTGGCGTCGTGACGCTGATCGCGGCCGTGCTGGTCGTGCAGTTGCAACTCGATCAGGACAAGCAACGTGATCAGGGCGACGAGCCCGGCGGTGCGCCCACGATGAGCGCCAGCGCCAGTGGTGGCGAGGTCACCGTCACCTTTCCCGACGGTGAGGTCCTTCGAGGAATCGCGTCGTCGGAGCTGGGCGAGGGAGCAGCGAAGGTGACCGTCGACTCGGTCGCTGCAGGTGACGGAACGATCCAGCTGACGGTGACGGGGCCGGGATCGAAGGTGTCGATGTCGTTCGAGGCGCGACCAGACGAGCGCTTCTACGGCCTCGGCGAGCGCGCGGATGCCGTCGAGCACCGCGGCCGTGAGGTGGAGAACCGAGTCCTCGACGGGCCGTGGCCGGCGAACCAGGCCCAGGTCGTGCAGAGTTTCGTGCCGCCGCCGGGGTTCAGCGATCGCCCCGACGCGACGTACTTCCCGATGCCGTGGGTGTTGTCGAGCCGCGGTCACGGGGTGCTGGTGGACCACGACGAGTCCAGTCGGTTCCGATTCGCGACCGCCGCCGAGGACTCGTGGTCCGTCGAGGTCGACTCGTCGACGCTCGATCTCCTGATCTTCGCCGGGCCTGCCCCGGCCGACGCGCTCGGGCGGATGAGTGAGGTGATCGGTCGACAGCCGCCGCCATCCGCTCCGTTCGTGATGGGCCCGTGGTGGCAGGCTGGCGCTTCAGAAGGACAGCAGGACGAGTTGTCCGAGCTCGCCGTGCTGCGGGCGGCGGATGTGCCGACCTCGCTCGTCCAGACCTACACCCACTACCTGCCGTGCGGCGACGATCGCGATCGGCGTGAGGCCGAGCGTGCCCGCGTCGCGGCGTTGCACGACGCCGGCGTCGCGGTGACCACCTACGTCAACCCGATGGTGTGCGTCAGCTATGAGCCGCTGTACTCGGAGGGAGCGGCAGCCGGCGCGTTCACGCTGGCTGCGAACGGAGAGCCCGCCCGCTACCACTACTCGACCGCGACGAACTTCGAGGTCTCTCAGATCGACTTCTCGTCCGACGCCGGGCGCGCGTTGTTCGCCGACGTGCTCGACACCATCGTCGAGGACGGCCACGACGGATGGATGGAGGACTTCGGCGAGTACACCCCGCTCGACGCCGTCTCGGCGGACGGGACACCCGGCCCCACCATGCACAACCGTTACGTCGAGCAGTACCACGACACCGCGCGCGAGTACGCGGAGGGGGCGACCAGACCACTGGTCCGCTTCAACCGATCGGGGTGGACCGGCGCGGTCGCGAGCTCGGCGGTCGTGTGGGGCGGCGACCCGACCGTCGCATGGGACTTCGACGGGCTTCGCTCCGCGGTTCGGTCCGGGCTGGGCATGGGCCTGTCGGGCGTGAGCCTGTGGGGATCGGACATCGGCGGGTTCTTCGCGTTCCCGGGTGACGAGCTGAGCGCCGAGCTGTTGTCGCGCTGGATCGAGCTCGGCGCGTTCTCGGGGGTCATGCGACTCCAGGCCGGTGGCATCTCGGTCGGCGGCGGGCCCCGGGCGACCGTGCTCGATCCAGAGGTCCTGCCGGTGTGGGAGCGCTACGCGCGGCTTCGTACCCAGCTCTTCCCGTACATCGCCGGGGCGCAGGAGGGCTACGCCCGCACCGGGATGCCGTTGATGCGACACGCGGTGCTCACCTCGCCCGACGACGAGGTCGCCATCGGGCTCGACGACCAGTACCTGTTCGGCGCCGACCTCCACGTCGCGCCGGTGCTCACCGAGGGCTCCGTCACGCGATCCGTGCACCTGCCGGCGGGGGAGTGGATCGACCTCTGGCGATCGATGTCCTTCGACGACGGCCCTCGGTTGGGAGCCGCGACGATCCGACCCGGCGGCGGTCCGGCCGAGGTCGCGGCGACCGTGGACGAGATCCCGCTCCACGTGCGGGCAGGGGCCGTCGTGCCGCTGCTCCCCGATGACGTCGACACGCTCGCGGCCTATGGCGATGACGTCGTGGATCTCGATGACCGCGCGGACCGAAGGATCCTGCTGGCCTTCCCGGGGCCGACCTGGGCGGGGCCGTTGGGCCCGGGCGAGCGCATGCGGTCACGAACGTCGCCCGAGCGATGGACGCTCGACATCGAGGCCGACCGGTCCCGCACCTACGAGCTCCAGGCGTCGCTGGCACTGCTCGATCCCGGTTTCGTGCCGTGCACGCTGCGCGTCGACGGGTCGGCGATCGAGTTCGACCATGACCCTCGTACGCGTGTGCTCGCGGCCGACCTTCCTGCCGAAGCGGACTCCGAGGTCACGGTCGAGGCCTGCGACCCGAGCAGCTGACGCCGAGAACTGCGACCCTGGAGCCGTGGATCTGATGGCGACCCTCGTCGAGCACGGGATGCTGCTCGAATCCGCCCGCGGGCCATTGCCCAACGTGGCCGAGCTGGTGGTCGGCGAGCCGATCTCCGGCAGCTGGTGGAGCCATCCGGGCAGCCACGCGATCTTCGACGTGATCAACGAGCTCGCCGAGTCGCCGGATGTGGTGAGGACACGATTGGTGAACGGCAAGGTCACGTTGATCCATCGGCGGCTGTGGCCGGCGCTGGTGTGCGTCGCTGATCGCTTCCCTTCGAAGCGGCTCGCCGAGATCCGCGAGGAGCACACCGACTCCGGCGCCCATCGGGCGACCGAGGTGCCGTTCCCCGAGTGGGTGCCGGCGTGGGCGGTGGACGAGGCGCGCGAGCTCGACGAACCTGCCGCGTTCGCGCGGTTGCCCGAGTGCCTGCGCCCCTGAGCCTCAGCGATCGCGATGCAAGTGCGGCGCCGCCCGACCGGCCACCGGCGGCAGGTCGAGGTAGGTCGCGAGGCCCGGTGGCGCGGCGCACACGTAGGGCACTGCGTTCACACAGTGCATGGCGGTGGCGACGATGCCCGGGTTGCGCTCGAGGCCCTCGGCGATCGAGTGGGGGTGCAGCTTCTTGAACGTCACCAACAGGTCGGGGTCGCCGGTGACCTCGACCTCGAACCGCTCGCGCTCGGGGCCGAACGACCACGGCGGATCGAGGTGCTCCTCGCCCATCAGCCAGTTCACGGCCGCAGTGATCACGGGCTCGCCGTCGACGGTGCCCTGCCAGGTGAACCGCTGCGCGGCCACGTGCCCCGACTCGATCGGTCCGATCGGCGAGTCGATCGGCGCACTGGCGACCGCCATCTCGTGGGTCGTCGACAGGTGGGGGTCGAGGGCGAAGCCGAGCTCGTCGGCCAGCATCCACACCGATTGTCGGAACCCCGCGCCGAGGGCGTCGACCATGACGCTGGCACTCGCCTCCTCGGGCGTGCGCCCGAACAGCATCCAGTCACGGATGACGTCGGGTGAGCCGTAGGTGCGGATGTCGGAGAACTCCTCGGCGCGGACGTGGGTGACCGATCCACACAACGCCGAGAGCACCAGCGGGAAGCGCTCGGTGATGCCGCCGGGATGGATCCCGGTGCCGTGCAACGTCACCCCGGCGTCGCGAGCGATGGTGTCGACGCGCGCTCGCTCGTCGGGGTCGGGGTAGAACCAGCCGAGTGGGGTGACCACGTTCTTGCCGGACGCCAGGATCCGTGCGACCACGGCGGGATCGGCGAAGACCGGGCTGTAGATCACGCAATCGGCGTCGAGCTCGAGCAA
>DATEEV010000469.1:0-2557 GCA_035281005.1 Microthrixaceae bacterium
CGCCGTCCACCGCGGGCCGACCAACGCGTCCTTCGCGGTGGTGATGACGTGGGATGGGTGTCGAGCGGCAACTTCTCCCCGATGCTCGAACACGGCATCGCGCTCGCCTTCCTCGAGCCGATGATCGCGATCGGCGACCACGTCGGCATCGACATGCGCGGCTCGACCGTTGCGGCGAAGGTCGTCGAGCTGCCGTTCGTCAAACGCCCGCGCTGACCGGCACGCGGCGCTCCCGCCAGTTCGGAGAAGGTCAGTGGAGTGCGGCCGCGACGAGGTGGTCGAAGAGTCGCTGGTTCGCCCCGCCGTCCTCGGCGGTCTCCTCCGGGTGCCACTGCACCGCGACGAGCCATTGCCCCCCCTGCTCCGCCAGCTCGAGGCCTTCGACCACGCCGTCGGCGGTGCAGGCCGAGACCACGAGCCCGTCAGCGACGCGGTCCACGATCTGGTGGTGGTGACAGTGGCCCACGGCTCGATCGGATCCGACGACCTGCGCGAGCAATGTCTCCGCCTCGATCACGAACTCGTTGACGCTGCCGCCGCCGCCGTTGGGGATGCCGTGCGCGCCGAGGCCGTCACGGCCGGTGATGTGTTGGTCGAGCGAGCCACCGAAGGCGACGTTGACCACCTGCAGGCCGCGACAGATCGCGAGCACCGGCGCCGCCGCGCGCCGAGCCGCGTCGAGCAGGCCGAACTCGAAGGCATCCTGCATCTCGCTCACGCCATAGGTCTGGGGGACGGCCTCCTGGCCGTAGCGCGACGGGTCGACGTCGACCCCGCCGGTCAACACGATGCCGTCGAGGCGTTCGATCCAGTCGTCGGCCTCCGATGGCGCGAGGGCTTGGGGTGGGATCACCGCTGCGAGGCCGCCGGCCCGGGTCACCGCGTCGAGGTAGGCGGACTGGATCGCGGTCGCCGCCTCCAGGCGGAACGGTGATCCGGGGTCGAAACGTCGACCGGTCACACCGATCAGGGGAACGTGGCTCATCCGGGCGGCCTCAGAGCCGCTCGAAGCCGCGGCGCAGCTCCCAGTCGGTCACCGCACGGTTGAACGCGTTCCACTCCTGGGTCGCGAGGTGGGTGAGGTGGAAGTGGACCTCGTCACCGAAGGCCTCCCGAGCGACCTCGGACTCGTCGAACCGCGCGATCGAGTCGACGAGGGTGTGCGGGATGCGCGGTAGATCCGATTCGTAGCCGTTGGCGCCGTAGGGCTCACCCGGATCCAGGCCGGCCTCGATGCCGTGGAGTCCACCCGCGATGGTCGCGGCCAGGGCAAGGTAGGGGTTGCAGTCCGCCCCCGGGATCCGCGACTCGATCCGCATGCCGCGCCCGTGACCGACGACGCGCATCCCCAGGGTGCGGTTGTCGAGGCCCCATCCGATCGCCGTCGGCGCCCACGAATCGGGCTGATACCGCTTGTAGCTGTTGACGTAGGGCGCCCAGCACCAGGCGAGCTCAGCCGCGGTGGCGAGCAGGCCGCCGGTCCAACCCCGGAACACGTCGCTCATGCCGTGCCGACCGTCGCCGGCCATCAGCGAGGTCTCGCCGTCGGGCGACCACAGCGACGAGTGGATGTGGCACGACGATCCGACGTCGCCCATGGACGGCTTGGCCATGAACGTCACCGAGCACCCGGCGAGCGCGGCCATCTCCTTCACACCGTTCTTGTAGATCGTGTGGTGGTCGGCGCACGCCAGCGCGTCCGCGTAGCGGATGTTGATCTCGTGCTGGCCGAGGCCCGCCTCGCCCTTCGAGAACTCGACGGGGATCGACGCTCCGGCCATCGCGTTGCGCAGGTCGCGGATGAGCCACTCGTCGCGAGTGGTCTGGAGGATGTGGTAGTCGATCACGTAGTTCGACGAAGGAGTGAGGTCGCGGAAGTGGGCGTCCCACGCCTGCTCGTAGCTCTCCTTGAACAGGAAGAACTCGAGCTCGGTTCCGCACTTGACGCGGTATCCGGCCGCAGCCGCCCGCTCGATCTGACGCCGCAGGATCCGACGGGGCGACACCTCGACAGGCGAGCCGTCGGGATCGAACAGGTCACAGACGACCAGCGCCGTGCGTTCGAGCCAGGGCACCAGCCGCAGCGTCGTCAGGTCGGGGCGGCACTCGAAGTCGCCGTAGCCCTTCTCCCAGGTCGCGTAGCGGAACCCGTCGAGGACCGTCATGTCGACGTCGACCGCGAGCAGGTAGTTGCAGGCCTCCACGCTGCCGTCCGCCGTCTCGAGCTCCGACATGAAGTGCTCACCACGCACCCGCTTGCCCATCAGCCGGCCCTGCAGGTCAGGGAAGACGACCAACACCGTGTCGATCTCACCGGTTTCGACGAGCGCCCCCAGGTCCGCCGTGCTCAGCATGGTCGCTCTCCCTCTCGTCGGGCCGCCGGCGACCCGGTCACTCCGGAGTCGTGTAGGTGGAGGTGATGCCGCCGTCGATCAACAACGACTGGCCGGTCATGTAGGAGCTCTCGTCGCTGGCGAGGAACAGCGCGCCGTTGACCATCTCGATCGCCTCGCCGAAGCGGCCCATCGGGATGTGCACCAGGCGTCGCTGACGCTTG
>DATEEV010000470.1:0-3443 GCA_035281005.1 Microthrixaceae bacterium
CACGTCGCCAGCAGCGCGGCGGCGATCGCCTCGGTCGCGCCGGTGGTGACGAGCACCTGGGTGTCAGGGTCGAGGTCGAGCCCGTAGTGGCGGCGCTGGTGCGCGGCGATCGCGGTGCGCAGCTCGGGCACCCCGGTGCCCGGCGGGTACTGGTTGCGCCCGGATCGGATCGCGTCGATCGCGGCGTCCGCGATCTCGATCGGCCCGTCGATGTCCGGGAAACCCTGGCCGAGGTTGATCGCACCCGTGCTCGCGGCGAGGGCGGTCATCTCGGCGAAGATCGTCGTGCCGAACCCGGCCATCCGCTCCACCAGCGGCGCCGCGACGCGGGAGGTCGGCGGCGGGGTCGTGTCGGTCACCGGTCGAACGGTAGATGAACCGGTCAGCGGGCCGCCGACAACACGTCCACGTCCGCCGACGGATCGGGGATGCGCCGGCTGAGGTCGTTGCAGTCCTCGCACACACGCTCGGGGATCACGCCCCTCCGCATGAGCACGGCGAAGATGCGACAGCCCAGGCAGAACCCGAGGAACGCCTCGAGCGACGCCGCGACGAGCACCATCGCGACCAGCAGCTTCGAGCCGCCAACCGACCCGCCGAGGTACAGCCCGACGGCCGACACCGACAACATGGCACCGATGGCCTGGGCGAAGCGCTTCGGGGGCCCGGCAGTCGGGCGAGGCTCGATGGGCAATGCGGGAGTGATCACGCGGGTCACGAGCTGGCCGAGCGGGCTGAGCGTCGGACCGGTCAGGGCCCGCGCGACGAACCCATACGCCAGCACGAACAGGACCCAGCTCCAACCGGTGATCACGTAGGCCGAGGTCATCAGGACGACTCCGCCGGCCACCAGCCGGGCCGACACCTCGTTGACGGGGTTCGGGAACTTGAACAACGAGCTCGGGAGCTCTCTCGTCGAGAATCGGCGACCGGTCACGAATTCGAGGCTACGGCCCGAATCCCGACCAAACAACTCAGGATTCGGCGAGCACTGCGAGCACGTCGTCGGTCGAGGCCAGCGCGGCAGCGAATTGCTCGAGCTCGATCTGCGTGATGGGGGCCGTGTCATGCGGGCGCTCGTCGACGTCGGCCTGGCCGGCGACCGTGTGGATCTCGACGCCGACCGTGGCCATCAACAGGCTCATCGCATCATCGACCTGCTTGGTGAACCGGGAGCCGCAGACGGGACAGTGGATCGACACCGCGGCCCGATCGATGCCCTCGTCGACCCGTAGCACCACCCGATCGATACCGATGTCGCTCGGCCCGCACCTCGGGCAGGTCGTGGTGATGAACGACCCCGAGGCGGGCGATGCCGGCCTGGGTGTTGGGTTGCACGACATGGGCTCTCCTGGACGATCCGCCCCGGTTGTCGGGCTCCCATCGGCAGAAGTGGCGGCCTGATGAGCATCTCGCCGCCGAATCACCCGGCACTGGCCGAGCCGCTCAGTCCCCGATGGCCTCGAGCAGCTCGTCGTGGATGCGCCCATTGGTCGCCACGAAGCTGCCCTCGTGAGCGTCGCGGGTGCCCGTCAGGGTCGACCACGTCCCGCCCGCCTCGGCGATCACGACCTGGCACGCGGCGATGTCCCAGAAGCTCGCGACGGGATCGACCATCGCCTCGGCCCGACCGGTCGCGACCAGCAGGTAGCCGTACCCGTCGCCCCAGGTGCGCATGTGCACCCCCGAGCGGTGGACGCGCTCGAGCAGCTCGGGATCCCACCAGTCGAACCCGCTCGCGTTCAACAACGCGTGCTCGAGGGTCGGATGGTCGTTCACGTGGCAGCGCTGCCCATTGAGGAAGCACCCCCGGCCGCGGCCCGCCGCGACCAGCTCGCCGATGCCGGGCACGTTGATGACTCCCACCGCCGGACCGTGCTCGTCCTCGAGGTACAACAGGTTGGAGTACAGCGCGACACCGCGGGTGAAGGTGTACGTGCCGTCGATCGGGTCGATCACCCATCGCCGGCCCGACGAGCCGTCGTGCTGGCCCTGCTCCTCACCGAGGATCGCGTCATCGGGGAACCGCTCGTGGATGCGGTCGCGCAACAGCCGTTCGGCGCCGAGGTCGGCCTCGGTCACCGGGGAGCCGTCACCCTTGTGCTCGATGTGGAATTCCGCGCTGCGCCACACGCCGAGGGTGTACTCCCCCGCCTCCCTGACGATCTCGGTGGCGAACGCCAGCAGTGACTCGTCGATCGGAGGGCCGCTCACTCGTCCATCCTGACGCGTCGGGCGGCCGGGCGCGGAAGAATGCGTCGATGGACCGCGACGCGTACCTCGACTCGCTCAGAGCCGATCGGGCTCGCTTCGCGGCACTCGGCGGCCCGATGGAGGCCGAGGACGAGCGACTGGACCTCACCGTGCCGACGTGTCCGGACTGGACGCTCGCCGAGCTGTTGACGCACCTGGGGCGAATCCACCGGTGGGCGATGGACTCGTCCAAGCTGGCCCCCGACGCGTCGTTTCCGCGACTGGGCCCGCGACCCGACGCCCACGCGGACCTCCTCGGCTGGCTCACCGACGGCATCGACGAGTTGATCGAGGACCTCGGCTCGACCGACCTCGATGCCGCGTGCTGGACCTTCGCCGGGCCCGGCACCCGCCGGTTCTGGTTGCGGCGCCAGGCGATGGAGACGGCCGTGCACCGCTACGACGCCGAGATCACTCTCGGAACTCCCGATCCCGTCGCTGCGGACATCGCGGCGGACGGGGTCGACGAGTGGCTCGATCTGGAGGCCGGCCGTTGGTACAAGGGCCGGCCCGAGATCTCCGGCACCATCCACCTGCACGCGACCGACCCCATCGAGGAGGGGACCGGAGCCGACGGCTCCGGCGAATGGTTCATCCAGGTCGACGCGGCACGGTTGCACTGGAACCACGGCCACGAGAAGGGCGACGTGGCCGTCCGGGCCAGCCGCTCGGAGCTGTTCCTCCTGGCCTGGCGACGTCGAGAGGCTTCCGACCTGGAGGTGTTCGGCGACGCCGAGCTCCTCGACGCCTTCCTCCACCAGACCCAGGTCAGCTGAGGCTCACTCCTGCCTGCGGCTCGCGTGTTCAGACGGCGAGCAGGGCTTCGACGAGGCGCTCGTCTTCGAAGCCCCGGCTCCGGGTGATGCGGTCCGGGAAATCCTGGCGTAGCCCGATCGCCCGGGCGTAGTTCGCCTGGCGCTTGTCGCGCCGGCCGAGCGGCTCGGCATCGGCGTCGAGATCGACCGGGGCGGGCTGGTACTGGGCCTCGATGCCGGCCCGCAACGTCTCGAGCGCCTCGGTGCGCATCTGGGAGACGCGGGACTCGGTCACGCCGAGGAAACGGGCGAGCTCATCCGAGGTGCGCTCCTGGAGGAAGTAGCCGACGATCACCAGCCGCTGACGCTCGGGCAGCAGGGCGATCGCGTCGCGGAGGTAGGCGTGCAGCTCTCGCTGCTCGAGCTCGGCCGACG
>DATEEV010000471.1:0-2448 GCA_035281005.1 Microthrixaceae bacterium
GAATTCGACCTGCTCGAGTCGTCCGACGCCATTGCGGATTCCGGCACGCTGGCCTACTACGACCCGATCACCGACGTGATCAACGTCCGGGGTGACGAGCTCACGGCCGGCCTCCGCGTGACCCTCGTCCACGAGCTGACCCACGCCCTGCAGGACCAGCACTTCGGCGTCGAGTCCCTCGTCCAGAACCCCGACAGTGAGGCATCGGCCGCTGCCCGCGCCGTGATCGAGGGCGACGCGGCCAACGTCGAGCAGGCGTACGTGGAGACCGAGCTGACCGAGGAGGAGGTCGCGGAGTACGAGGAGGAGAACGCCGGCAGCATCGAGGAGTCCGAGGTCGACCTGGGCGACGTGCCGGCCTTCCTCACGACCTCGTTCTCGGTGCCGTACTTCTTCGGACCCACCTTCGTCGCGCTGTTCGGCACCGACATCGACTCGGGCTCGCTCGATGCCGAGCTCGTCGACGGTCTCCTCGATCGCACACCGCTCGCCACCGGACATCTCTTCGATCCCCTCGCCCAGCTCGACGTGGCGAGCGTGGCGACGGTCGACTCTCCCGAGCTGGGGTCGGGCGAGGCGTTCGACGAGGGCACCTTCGGGGCGGTGTCGCTGTTCGGCATGCTCGCGGAGCACCTCGACCCGGTCGCGGCGATGGACGCGGTCGACGGCTGGCGGGGCGACGCCTACCGGGCCGACACCGCCGAATCCGACGAATCCGGCCAGGACGAGGACGAAGACGACGCGGACGGTGACGACGCGGGTGGTGACGATTCCGGAGATGACGAGTCGGCTGATTCGGCCGCAGCGTCCGACTCGCCGATGTGCATCGCCGCCGACATCGTGATGGCCACCGAGGACGACGCCGCGGAGCTCCGCACGGCGCTCGACGCCTGGCGATCGGCCATGCCGGCCGAGGCGGGCGCCGAGGTCGACGGCGAGGGACAGACCGTGTCGTTCCGCTCGTGCGACCCCGGGGCCGAGGTCACGATCGGCGTCGAGGACGCATTCGCCGACGCGCTGTCGTTCCCGGTCGCCCGTCTTCAGATCGCGTACGGACAGGTCCTCGGTGGGGTCGAGCTCGAAACGTCGATCTGCGTCGGCGACCGGGTCGTCCGGGAGTTCGACCTCGAGGACCTCGCATCCGAGGAGCTCACTCCCGACCTCGAGGAACGCCTGACCGAGGCCGTGACCTCGGCGCTCAGAGAGTGCGCTGAGCCTCGATGATCTGACCGAGGAGGTGGGTGAGGTGCTGGTACATGGCCCACGCCGGGGCATCGGGATGGTCGGCGCGCCGTGGGCCCCGGTCGTCCTCGCTCACGTCGAGCCGCGTGCCCAGCACCAGGCGCAGGTCGTTCACGGCCGTCATCATCTGCGCCATCTGCTCTGCGGTCGCCTCGTCGCGGTCGAGCGCTCGTCGCAGGGTCTCGAGTGAAGTTCGCCGCTTGCTGACCAGCTCCTCGCGGGCGAGCGCGGCATAGCCGGCGTTGCGCTCCGCGTCGTCGGCGTAGGCCGGGGGGAAGAGGCGAACGATGTCGGGGGAGTCGGACGTGAGCAGTCCCTCGACCTCGGTCACGAGCTGCTCGAGCACCATGCGGTCGACCGCGGTCCACCGGGTCGCGATCGTCCCGTCGGGCCGCGGCGAGAACCGATGGTCCAGGGCGACGAGTGCCTCGATGGTCAGGCGTTCGCCGAGCCGGATCAGGTGGTCGACCGGGGCTCCGCGGTCGCGGGCCAACGTCGCGATGACGGTGAGGTTCTGCGCGGCACCGGCGAGGGGCACCAGGTCGCGCATGCCGAGTCGTCGCCGGCGGCGCGACCGCGCGATCAGCTCGTGGATGGATGCGAGGGCATCCTCGGCGACCGTCCTGAGCGCGTCGTGGTCGTAGGTCGCGGCGCCGTCGTCGAGCTCGAGGCGTGGACCGTCAGGATCGCTCAGCCAGCCGGTGAGAGGCTCGGCGACCGCCTCGAGGACGGCGGGCTCGAGCTCGAGTGACCAGCGGTCGTCGCGGCGGCCCGAGGGCACCAGCAACGCGTGCTCCTCGTAGGGATCGACACGATCGCCGGGCTCGCCCGCGTCGCCCGTGTCGCTCATGGGAGCGCACGGTCGAGGAGTCGAGCGACGATGCCGAAGGCGAGCCGGAGCGAGACGTCCGAGACCATGAGAGTCAGTCGTCCTGTTGCATGGTCGCCCACAGGCCGTGCTCGTGCAGCCGGAAGACGTCGATCTCGGCCTTGTCGCGCGGGCCGCTCGACACCACGGCACGGCCCTTCTGGTGGACGTCGAGCATGAGCTTGGTCGCCTTCTCGAGGGAGTACCCGAACAACTTCTGGAACACGAACGTGACGTACTCCATGAGGTTGATCGGATCGTTCCACACCAGGACGATCCATGGACGATCGAGGTCGGTCGACTCGGTGACGTCGACGTCGCCCTCGACGGTCGGCGCC
>DATEEV010000472.1:0-2870 GCA_035281005.1 Microthrixaceae bacterium
GGGTCGGGTTGACCCGAACGACGCCAGCCACGGTGGCACCTCGACGGATGGCGACGGTTCGACCGGCTCCGGCCGCGACCGCTCGAACGGCCACCGCGGGTCGGTGAGGAGGCAGGCAGGGAACGGGTGGAGATAGCGGTCGCCCGCCAACCCTGCATGGGGCGGCAGGTCAAGGCCAAGCCTCGCCCACCACGCGGCAAGCTCAGCGGTGATCGTCGGCAGAGCATGTGCCGGCGGCGGGCCGCTGAACGCGACCACCACGTGGGGGATGCCGCGGTCAACGGCAAGGGGCACGATCCCGAGCTCGGCCGTCTCGTGGACGACGAGGTCCGGGCGAAAGGACTCGACCAGGGGCCGGACGTCCTCAGCCATGGCCGGCGCAGCCGCGACCGCAAAGAAGCCGGCGAACAACGCGCCGCGCCGTTGACGAGCCGGCAGGCTCATGATTCGCGGAAGACGGTCGGCAACCACGGCACGGCGGCGGGCGACGTCCAACCCGGCAGGGTCAACCGCGAAACCAAGCCCGGCGACCGTGCCGCACCCCTCGGGGGCGGTCGCCCAACGGACCTCGTGACCGACATCACGCAAGGCGGAGGCAATGGGGACGAGTGGGCCGATGTGGCCCCGGCCGGGTGTCGATGTGACGAGTACCCGCACCGGGCAAGTGTGTCACCCATCGGGGCTGACCGAGCTCGGCGTTTCCGGTGGCGGGGGCCTTCGCCGCTCAGATGGCGACGTCTGCGTCGTGACCCCTACGCAAGGAACGGCAGGACGAGCGCTCGGAGCGCGTCGGCGCGCTCCATGACCTCGGTGTGGCGGGTGGCGGGGAGGACGGCGAGGCGGCAGTCGGGGAAGAGGTCGAGCATCTCGGCAGCGTGGTCAAGGCGGACGAAGTCCCGGTCCCCGATCACGAGGAACGTGGGGGCGGCGATGCTGCGGATCTCCTCCGCGGTCCAGCCCGCGAAGTCGTGCACGACGGGCTGCATCCGTTCGAGGAACGGGAAGAAGTCGGCCGGGTCGGGCGCCACCGCCTCGTACTCGGCCTGCCAGCGAGCGAACTCCTGCTCCGTCGGCAGCCGCGGATCGTCCTGCTCGGGCGCGGTGATCTCGGGGTGGTAACCGTCAGGCCGGATGTTTCCGGCGGCGAGCACGAGGCGCCGGACCTTGGCGGGGTGGCGGACGGCGAGGCTCATGGCGGTGAGGGCACCGAGGCTGTAGCCCCACACGTCGACGGGTCCGCCGCCCGTGAGCCGATCGACGAGCTCGGCCACGTCGTCGGCGAAGCGCTCGATCGACATCGCCCGGCCGGTGTCCGGCGTGTGGCCGTGCCCCTGGAGCTCGACGCCGATCACCCGGCGGCCCTGCGTGAGCCACGGGAGCACGTCGCCGAAACTGCGCTCGAAGGTGAGGATCCCCCCATGGAGCGCGATGAGCGGCGGCCCACCGGGATCGCCGTGATCCTCGTACCAGATGGGGACGCCGTCGATCTGCTCGTGGGGCATGCCGTTCCGACGTGACCGGCGGACCCGACTCATCGGTCAGGCCCGACTCGCGCGTCCTACCCTTCGACCGTGACGTTCCGCGGGTGGCCGGCCGAGGCGTTCGACTTCTACGACGAGCTCGAGGCCCACAACAACCGATCGTGGTGGCTCGACCATCGCGAGATCTACGACACATCGGTCAAGGCGCCGTTCGACGAGCTGGCGGCTGCGGTGGCCGACGAGTTCGGTGAGCTGCACCTGTTCCGCCCGAACCGCGATGTCCGGTTCGCCAGAGACAAGTCGCCGTACAAGACGACCGCAGCCGCGATGGCGGAGCGCGATGGCGGATCGACCTACTACGTCCAGATCTCCGCCGAGGGCCTGTTCGTCGGCTCCGGCATGTACCACCTCGCCCGCGACCAGCTGCAACGCTTCCGTGACGCGCTCCTCGACGATCGAACGGGAACGCCGATCGCCTCGATCACCGACCTACTCGAACGAGCCGGCTACGAGGTCGGCGCCGCGGACAGCCTGAAGACCGCCCCTCGAGGCTGGAAGGTCGATCACCCACGCATCGCGCTCGCCAGACGGAAGGGGCTGATCATCAGCCGGACGTTTCCACGCTCGAAGTGGCAGTCGACCGCAAAGGCGCTCGATCGGATCATCGGCGCCTGGCGCGACGCGGAGCCGATGAACGCGTGGCTGGACACACACGTCGGCCCGTCCGAGATCCCACCCGACGGGTGGCCGTCGTGAGGTCCGATCAGCTCCGAACAGGTCGGTCGAGCAAGTAGCCGACCACGAACGGAAGGTCTATGCCTGGCCTTCGTTCTCCGGCAGGATTCACACATGGAGCACGTCGACGTCGACGGGGTCCGGATCGCCTACACCCGCGCGGGAACCGGCCCGCCACTCGTGATGGTCCACGGTGCCCCGGCCGACAGCAGAACGTGGCAGTGGATGCGCCCCGACCTCTCACGCGACCACACCGTCATCGCCTGGGACGCACCGGGCTTCGGGCAGTCGTCGGACATCGACGCCACCTGGCGCGCCGCGCAGTTCGCCGACGCACTCGCTACCTTCATCGCCGCACTCGACCTCGAGCGGCCCCACATCGTGGGCCACTCGTTCGGGACGGTGGTCACCCTCTCGCTGTTCCAACGCCACCCAAAGGTGCCAGCCAGCCTGGTGCTCATCGGTGGGTACGCGGGCTGGGCCGGGTCGCTACCGCCCGAGGAGGTGGCACGCCGGGTCGAGATGTTCCTCGGCATGGCCGACCTGGGCGATGCGTTCGACCCGCGGTCATACCCGGGCCTGTTCACGGACCTGATACCTGCGGACCGCGCTGAGGCGCTGGCCACGATGATGCGCGAGAACATTCGCCCGGCG
>DATEEV010000473.1:0-18768 GCA_035281005.1 Microthrixaceae bacterium
AAGCAGCGCCGTTGCAACGGGCTTGGCGCCGAGAGCGATGGGAAGGTTGAAGAAGTTGATCGCCATCGTGAAGGCGACGACGCCGCCCCGGACGCTGCTCGCGACGACCACGAGCGCGAGGTACCGCACGCCGATGAGCGCAGCGATCCCCAATGACGGCCGGGCGAGCCGAGCGAGTGACCGCACCTCGGGATCCCGCCAGCCGGCCCGCGGAATCAAGGTGATCCCACAGCGCCGTGCGCCCCACCACTGCACCCCCGCATGCACGGCCACGGAGATGGTCGAACCCAGGCCCAGGACGAGCACCTGGGACGAGCTGACCTCATCGAGGTCGCGGCCGGTGCCGAATGCGATGGCACTCACGAGCAGCGTGATCACGACGCCGACGTTCTCGATCACCGGTGCTCCAGCAGGAAAGGCGAAGCGACCCCGTGCGTTCTGCACCGCCGCGGCAGTACCCACCACGCCGTACAGCGGTAGCTGGGGCATGACGAGAGCCAGCAGGAGCCAGCCGGCATTTCGTTGCAGCTCGAGCGCCGCCTGGTCGCGGACGCCCAGACCGAACATCCGCAACACCAGCGGCCCGATCAGAACGAGCATGATGGCGACGAGCCCGAAGAGCACCAGGGCGGTTCCAAGGAACCCGGACGCGAATCGCGCGACCTCCGACCTGTCACCGGAGACACCACGTCGTACGAGCGCGGGAACGAGCAGTGCTGAGATCAATCCCCCCGCGAGTAGCTCATAGGTGAGATTGGGCAGCAGGTTCAGGGCCTGGAACGTGTTGCCGAAGTACGTGGGGCCCAGGACCGCAGCGATGGTCACGACCCGTAGAAACCCTGTCGCCCGACTCACCACGGTCCACCCCGCGACGGTGGCGGTGTCGGTGGTCAGCGTGTCGTGACCCGGGCTCCGGAGGCGTTGATCGAGCGTCATGGCTCGTCCACCACTGGCCTGCTTCGGCGCATCGACCACAGCACCAACGCCCCGGCCAAGGTCAGGCCGGCGATCGCGCCGAGCGCGGCCGAGCGCGCCGGAGTGGGCGCCAGCGGCCGGCTCATCGCACTCGGAGGGGTCACCACCGCGGGCTGACCGGTGCGGATCTGCTCGAGGCGGGTCGCGACGATCTGATCCTGGAGCGTGGATTCCTGCTGTGACAGTTGGGTGAGCTCGGACTGAAGGGCGGTCTGCTGGGCAGCCGTTGCCGATGACGGTGCGAGGGCGAGCAGCTCCTGGCTGACCGCGGCACGTCGCGTCGAGATCGCCTCCAGCTCGGACACCAGGTACTCCTCGGACTCTTCGGAGGCGGCGTCCGCGGGCTGATCGAGATATGAGTCGACCACGACGTCGACGATCTGGGCGGCACGCTCACGACTGCCTGCGGAGGCTTGGATCCTGACGACCTGGCTTCCGTCGACGACCGATGTGTCGAGGCGTCGGCGCAGCTCTGCGGGGGACATGTCGAGCTGCTCCGCAGCGGGTCTCACCACGTTCCCGCCATCCAGCACCACGAGCTGTGTCGCCAATCGTCGGTCCGCCTCCGGATCGCCCTCCCCGGATGCCACATGCACGAGAAGCTCCGCCTCGGCGCCGTACACCGTGGGACCGCGGCTGCCGGCCCACCACGCGCTGCCGGTGGCGATCGCGATGACGAGGAGAGCGAGCACGATGACCGCGGGCCGCACGCTGAGCGGCGCGCCACCCACTCGTTGTCCGGAGGAGGTTCGATCTCTCTCCGTGGGTTCCGCCTCCGGGCCGAGGCGGTCGACGGATGCGCCACCGACATCACGGCCAGCACGTCGACCGCGCTGCCACGAAGCCGAGCGCGGTCCGTGCACCGGGCGCGAATCGGACGTCATGGCGCCGCCGGTTCGGGGGGGACGCTCATGAACTGGTGGCCTCTGCGAGTCGCATCTGATCGACCTCGACCGGACGCTGTTCACGGAGTGACACCTGCGCGGCCTCCAACACGTCGACCACGGCGGTGCCACACGCTCCATCGGTCGACGGTCGCCCTCCGTACCGTGCGCATTCCACGAAGTGACGGTCCTGGACCATCAACGGCTCCTCGAAATCAAGGGTCGGCGAGCTCACGCCCTCGTTCCGATAGATCAGGCCTTGGCCATTGATCGGACTTCCGTCCGGGGTCACGACCCCCTTGTCGTAGAACTTCAGCCGTTCTTCCTCCGAGAGGTCGTTGTAGACCGCCATCCGCTCGCTCCCCACCACGGTGAGTCGCCGGACCTTTCTCGGGTCCAGCCAGCTCACGTGGACCTGCGCCTCGACCCCGGAGCGCGGGTACTCGAGCCTCAGGTACGCGACATCCTCGAGATATGCGTGCGCGTAGGCGTTCCCCCACGCGGTGACCACGGCAGGGGTTTCGTCCAGGACGTGATTGATGATCGAGACGTCATGTGGGGCCAGGTCCCAGATGACGTTCACGTCCGTCTGGTAGAGCCCGAGGTTGAGCCGAGCGCTGTCCAGGTAGTGCAGTGATCCCAACTCGGCATTCGCCACGGCCTCACGCAGGCGCCAGACCGCCGAGTGGTACTCGAAGGTGTGTCCCACCATCAGCGTTCGGTTCACTTCGGCCGCCAACCGAACCATTCCGTGCGCGTCGAGGCTCGATGTCGCCAGCGGTTTCTCGACCAGGACGTGACACCCGGCCTGCAACGCGTCGGTGGCGATCCGGGCGTGGGTCGTGGGCGGGGTTGCGATCACCACGCAGTCCAAGGACGGCAGCGCCGCGCCGAGGTCGTCGTAGGTGGCCAGGCCGGGGTGGCGGGCGGCGAGTTGTGACCGGACTGCTGGTCGGGGGTCGATCACCGACAACTCGCCGACCTCCGGAAGACTGCCCATCACCCGGACGTGTTTCGACCCCCAATAGCCGCCGCCGACGATTCCGACCCGCATGGTGAACGCTCCCCCGCTGAGGTACTCTCGGACAACCTGGAGTACCCCGTGTGGAGCGCCGACATACGAGAGGTGGGCGCGCGCCGCGGCGACGTTCTGCTGACGCGCCGTTTTTTCGTGGGGATCGGGCATGCTCGAACGGTCAACTGGGTATCTCCACGGAGTGTTGAACCGCCGACGTACGCCCCTGATCCTGTTGGCCGCGGTCCTCGGCGGAGTGATCGTCGGACTCGTCTCCACGGCGCCCGACCCTGGGCCCGGTGTGCTGTCAGGTTCACGCGGCGATCGATCGTCCGACGAACGAGAGGGTTCACCTGCGAGTTCAGCTGTCCCCGACTCGATCGCCGACGTTGTCACCACCAGTCCCGGTTCGACTTCCGCCGCGGCCCCCGTCGAGCCGCTCGCGCCGCGCCGTTCTCTGGTCGATCCTCGGGCTGCCGGTGATCCCAACTCGTCGACGACCGGAGTTCGGCCAT
Organism: Microthrixaceae bacterium; assembly: GCA_035281005.1. Lineage (GTDB taxonomy): Bacteria > Actinomycetota > Acidimicrobiia > Acidimicrobiales > Microtrichaceae > DATEEV01. Next base: position 3,390 of record DATEEV010000473.1, read on the forward strand.
CACCAGACGTGACCGGCAGACCCCGAGCCACGGTGGCGCCGAGCGCGTCCGTTTCGCCGTCCCCGGGTGCCGCCGCGAACTCGAGCGCAACGGCGGCGACCTCTGACCCCAAGCCACGAACCCCGAGCACGTCAGCACCTCGTGCGCCAATCACGACGGTGCCGGTCACGACGGGCCCACCGACGACGGCCGCGCCGGCCCCTTCGACGACAGCGCCCGCGCCGACCACGGTCCCGCCAGACGACGCGAAGCCCGACGACCACCAGCCGCCGCCGCCTCGACCGAAGAAGCCGAGGGTCGACCGTCCGTAGACTCCGACGCGAGCGACGCCGAGCGAGCAGTGGCGAACGCGGTTTGCGCAGTCGGAAAGCGGGTATCGAAGTGGCGGACGGTTGTCTCCAGCTCCCGTCTCGCACACCCCCGGCTGCGCCGGGGGTGCGTCGCGTCAGTCCCCTGACGTTGGAGACTCTGGCGGGCCGGATCCGTCCGCGACCGACCCGTTCGCGTCCCGTCGCCGGCCGACGACGGGGTCGTCGGTGGCGCTCCGTAGGCTTCGGCCTGTGCTGAGAGAGGTCGGGCCCACCGAGAGCGGGCGGGGTGACGGCGCCCGGCTCGGGGTCGGCCCGGAAACGGGTCGCCTCGGCGCGGGTCTGCATCTGACGCTGTTGCCGGCCGAGGTCGGTCGCGCGTCGCAGTTCGCGCTCTGGTCGGAGCTTGATGTCGCCGACGATGGGCCGGCTGCACTCGGAGCACCCGGTGTGGACGCCGGCCACACCCGGGTCGAGCTCGTGGTGCCAGCGGACGACGGCGTCGAGCGCACGATGATCCCGGCGCACGTTGCCTCGGTGGCCGAGGTCCTCGACGACCTGGCCCAGCTCGCACCGGACGCCGAGGCGAGCAGGTCCGCTCGCGCCTGGGCACAGGTCACCCGCGTGGCACTCGATCTCGTGGCCCGCGGGCGCATCCACGCCGCCGCCGCGCCCGACGAGGTCGCCTGCTGGGTCGTCGGCCCGCTCGACTCGCACGATCGGGCGGTGCGGGCGGCGTTGGCCGGGTGGTTGCCTCCGGAGGCGCACTGCACCCCCATCGACGACAGCACCACACGAGTGGTGGCACCGATCCGGGCGGTGTCCGCCCTGTACGACGCGGTCGCGGACCTGCTCCCCCGCACCACGGCGGCCGAGGTGCTCGGCGCCATCCCGTTCGCCTCGCGCGAGCTCCGATCGACCCGAGGCTTGAGTCGGGCGGTCCCCGCAGTCCACGAGCGCGACCGAACCGTGATCGGACTTCGCGTGGAGCTGCCGTCGGGCGACGACGATCACTTCCGGGTCGTGGTCCAGCTCCGCTCCCCGCACGACCCCGACCTCACGATCGACGCAGACGACTGGTGGAACGGTGCCGCGGGGCCCGAGGGGCCGACGTTGTTCGGCGTCGAAGCCGAGACCGACCTGCTCCTGGCACTCCGGCGCGGCTCCACAACCTGGGCTCCACTGACGCGACTGCTCGCGGAGCCACGACCGGCGGAGCTCGAGCTTGCCGACGACGAGGCGATGGATCTGTTCGGACCGATGGCGACCGACCTCGGCAGCGCTGGCCTCGAAGTGCTCGTCCCGGCGTCGCTCACCCGGGCCGTGCGCGCCACCGCACACGCCACGGCGCCCCCGGGCTCGACCGACGGCCCCGCCAGGTTCGACCTCTCGGCACTGTGCGAGCTCAGTTGGCGCGCGACCCTCGACGGCGAGCCACTGTCGGCCGATGAGCTCGCCGTGCTCGCCACCGCGCACCGGCCCATCGTGCGCCTTCGTGACGAGTGGGTCGTGGTCGACCAGTCGGTCGTCTCCAAGCTCGCCCGACGCGACCGACTCACGGTCGCCGAAGTGCTCTCGGCGGCATTGGCCGGCTCGGTGGTCGTCGACGACGCGCCGGTCGTCGTCGAGCCGACCGGCGGCCTCGCCGATCTCGCAGCGCGGCTCCGCCTCGGGGCCGATCGCAACGAGGCGGTCGAGCCGGAGCTGCTCGAGACCGAGCTCCGCCCCTATCAGCGGCGTGGGCTGGCATGGCTCGACGAGATGACCGCGCTCGGCCTCGGTGGTGTGCTCGCCGACGACATGGGTCTGGGCAAGACCGTGCAGCTCATCGCGCTGCACCTCAAACGCCTCGAGGCTGACGCGTCGATGCCGCCCACACTCGTGATCTGCCCCGCCACCGTCGTCAGCAACTGGGAGCACGAGCTGGCACGGTTCGCTCCGTCGCTACGCGTGCACCGCTACCACGGCCCCGAGCGCGAGCTGTCGGGGATCGAGGCGGGTGACGTCGTCGTGACCACCTACGGGATCGCCCGCCGCGATCACGTCCGACTGGCGACGCAACCATGGGGCATCGTCGCGGCCGACGAGGCGCAACAGGTGAAGAACCCGAACGCCTCGACGGCGCGGGCACTGCGCACCATCCCCGCGGACGCCCGAGTCGCCTTGACGGGCACGCCGGTCGAGAACCGCCTCACCGAGCTGTGGGCACTGGTCGACTGGACCACACCCGGCCTCCTCGGCGACGTCGAGACCTTCCGCCGAACGTTCGCGATCCCCATCGAGCGCGACGGCGACCCGGACGCGACCGGTCGGCTCGGACGGCTGGTGGCGCCCTTCGTGCTCCGCCGCCGCAAGGACGACCCTGAGATCGTCCCCGACCTGCCCCCGAAGATCGAGACCGACGCGATCGTGGCGCTCAGCGCCGAGCAGGCAGGGCTGTACCGGGCCACGACCGACGAGATCCTCTCGTCGATCTCCCGGGCCGAGGGGATCGAACGCCGCGGGCTCGTGCTCAAGCTCCTCACGGCGCTGAAGCAGATCTGCAACCACCCCGCCCACTACCTCCGCGAGACCGGTCCTCTGGCGGCGCGCTCCGGCAAGCTCGACGCCTTCGACGACCTGGTCCCGGCGATCGCCGAGGCCGGCGACGCGGCGCTCGTGTTCACCCAGTACGTCGCGATGGGCGACCTGCTCGTCGAGCGCCTCGGCCAACTCGGGCTCGCCACCGGCTTCCTCCACGGCGGCCTCAGCCTTCCCCGCCGCGCCGAGCTGGTCGACCGGTTCCAGTCCGGTGGGTTCCCGGTGTTCGTGATCTCGCTCAAGGCCGGCGGCACCGGGCTGAACCTCACCCGCGCGACCCACGTCATCCACTACGACCGTTGGTGGAACCCCGCCGTCGAGAACCAGGCGTCGGACCGGGCGTGGCGGATCGGCCAGACCCGCACCGTGCAGATCCACCGGATGATCTCGGAGGGCACGGTCGAAGAGCGCATCGCGGCGGTGCTCGCCGAGAAGGCGACGCTCGCCGACGCGGTCATCGGGACCGGCGAGGCCTGGATCAGTGAGCTCGACGACGACGCGCTGGCCGACCTGGTCCAGCTCTCCGAGGAATCGCGTTGAGTGCCCGTCGCGAGTTCGGGCGGACCTGGTGGGGTCAGGAGTGGGTGAAGTCGCTCGAGGACGCGGCGATGCTCGACCCGAACCGGCTCACCCGCGGCCGTAGCTACGCCCGTGCCGGTTCGGTCGGGCCGATCGAGCTCGGCCCGGGCTACGCGATCGCGAAGGTGAAGGGCAGCCACGGCCGCTGGTACCGCGCCGACGTCGCGGTCCGCACGCTCGCTCCCAGCGAATGGGAGCAGGTGGCGGACTCGATCGCGTCGAAGGCGGGCCACGCCGCTGCCCTCCTCGACGGCGAGCTCGACCCGGGGGTCGTGGCCGACGCCGAAGCGGTCGACGTGCGGCTCCTTCCCGGGGCCGGTGACCTCCGACCGGACTGCAGCTGTCCTGACTGGGCCGAACCGTGCAAGCACGCCGCCGCGCTCTGCTACGAGCTGGCCGACGAGCTCGATCGAGATCCGTTCCGCCTGTTCCTGCTCCGAGGCATCGAGCGCGGCGATCTGATGGCCATGGTCCGCGAGCGACGAGGCACGGCGGCCGAGTCCGAGACTCCGACCGAAGGCGTCGACGCCGCCGCAGCCTGGGCGGCGCGCCCGCTCGGCGCTCCACTCGCACCCGTCCCGGCCGAGGTGCGCACCCGAACTGTGCCGCGTCGCGCGGGCCGTCCCGCCCCCGGCGACGCCACCGCGCTCGGCGTGGTCGCGATCGACGCCCGAGCCGTCGATGCCTTGGCGACCGACGCGGTCGAGCGGGCGTGGTCGATCCTCGCCGACGCAGCATCGTCGTCGCTCGGGCTCTCCTGGTGGGCCGACGTCGCCCGTCGAGCGGTGGTGCTCGGCCGTCGCGAGCAGGCGGCGTTGGCTCGCTCGATCGGTGCCTCCCCTCAGCGGATCGCCGCGATCGCCGAGGCCTGGCAGTTCGGCGGCGCGGTCGGGGTGGAGGTCGTCGTCGACGACGAGTTCTGGTCGTCGGACCAGGACCGCCTCTCCGCGGCCCGTGACGCGTTGGTCGACGCCGGCTGGGCGAAGCGGTCCGTCGCGCTCAACTGGAACAGCCTCGGCATGCGCGGGCGCGTCTGGATCGTCCTCGGCCCCGACGATCGCTGGTACCGGTTGCAAGGCCGCGGCCGACATGAGGAGCTCCACCTCGACGGTGCACCGTCCGACGACGTCGTCGACCTGGTCGGCGCACCGTCATGAGTCGACGCACCATGAACCGAGCCCTCTGGAGGGTCCCCTACGATTCGTGCGTGCCCGTTGACGTGTTCGTCGGTGACGACGTGGTCGCCATCCACCTGACCGGGCTCGACGCGCTCTGGTCACTCACGACCCGACTGATCCTCTCGACCGACGACATCGTGGACGCGACCGTGGTGTCGCGATCCGACGCCGAGTCACGGATCGGTTGGCGCATCGGAGGCACTCATGTCCCTGGCCGAGTCACGGCGGGGAACTTCAATCTGAAGGGTCACAAGGGCGAGCGGGCCCGTTGGGCGGTGTTCGCCGACGACGAGGTGCTCCAGATCGAGACGCGCCTCGAACGACCGCGCTACGTCGTGCTCCAACACCCCGATCGACATGATCTGGCGTGGCTGATCAGCGAGCGACTCCACCGCGTGCACTGACGCCGGAGGCCTCAGCTCGACACTGATGTCGCGTTCGTCACCGCCGATCAGGGACGCGTGAGGGGTCGGGCCACGACCGGTAGATCTGCGGGGAAGAAGTCTTCCCGGCTCGTCTCGATCTCGGCGAGCGACCACCACTCGAACCGGTCCACTCGCCAGCGCTCCTCCTCTGTCCAGTTGGCGGTGTCGATCTCACGGACGGACGCACGGGCGACGAAGAAGTGCTCGATGCAGTCCTAGATCCGGCCGAACACCCGGAAGAGGAGCAATCGGTGCTCAGGCCCGACCGAGATCACGATCTCACCTCCCAGCACGGAGGGACGCCGGTCAGTCCGAGGAGGGCAGTGGCTTCGCGCCGCGAAGCGTGAGCGCAGCGCCGGCGATCGACAACGACCCGTCACCGGCCTTGCTGCACAGCAACTCGATCGCCTCGTCGGCGTCGACGTAACGCTTGCCGAGCTGGGTCCCACCGTCGGCCCCCGATGCCGGCGAACCGGCGGCGGCGCCTTCGGCGTCGACGGGGACCATCGGTGCCCCGCCGCACTCCAGTGCGAGCTCGCCGGCGGGCGCTTTCACCACGACGACCTCGGTCGCGCAGGTCGTGCTGCGGAATCGGGCTCCCGGCTTCACCTCGACCATGACTGCGGCCCCGTCACTTCGGCGCGAAGCGCTGGCCGGCGTCGAGGCGGATCGTCGAGCCGTTCAGCATCGGGGTCTCGACGATCGCGACGGCGAGGCGGCCATACTCCTCCGGACGTCCCATTCGCTTCGGGAACGCGGCGTCCTTGGTGAGGACGTCGGCGAACTCGTCGGGGATGCCCTCGGTGAGGCCGGTGCTGAAGAGGCTCGGGGCGATCGTCATGACGCGGATGCCGAGGGTGCCGAGGTCGCGGGCCATCGTCAGCGTCATGCCGGCGATCCCGGCCTTCGCTGCGGTGTAGGCGACCTGGCCGATCTGACCCTCGAACGCCGCGATGGACGCGGTGTCGATGATCACGCCCCGCTCGCCGTCCTCGGGGTCGTTGGTTGACATGTGCTGCGCCTGGAGCCGATTGAGGTTGAACGTCGCGATCAGGTTCAGTTCGATGGTCCGGCGGAAGTCCTCGAGCGGGTGGGGGCCGGTCTTGGTCATGGTGCGCATCGCGGCACCGCCGCCAGCGGTGTTCACGGCGATGTGGAGCCCACCGAGGGCCGCCACTGCCTCACCGAGCACGATCTCGACGGCTTCGTGGTCGGTGACGTCGATCGGGTGGAACGAACCGCCGAGCGCCGAGGCCACCTCGGCACCGGCGGAGGTGGGCAGGTCGAGGATGGCGACCGAGGCGCCCTTCTCGACGAACATCTCGGCCGACGCACGCGCCATGCCCGACGCTCCACCGACGATGACGGCCTTCTTCCCCTTGATCTCCACGACGTCCTCTCCCCTCGGTCGACCTCGACCGATGTCGGGGACATCTTGTACCCCGTCGCCGTGCGGCCGCACATCGCGACGATGAGCCGAGCGACGCCGACATGTGTACTTTTACAGAATGTCAATAGCGATCACCGAAGACCACAAGGCGCTGGCCGACACCGCCTCCGACTTCCTCGACAAGCGAGGCTCCCGCGCCGCCGCACGTGCATTGCTCGAATCGCCGACGGAGGACCTTCCTGACTTCTGGAAGGACCTGTGCGCCCTCGGTTGGGCCGGCCTGCACGTTCCCGAGGAGTTCGGCGGCTCCGGCTACGGCCTGCCCGAGCTGGTCGTCGTGGTCGAGCAGCTCGGCCGCGCGGTCACCCCCGGACCGTTCGTCCCGACCGTGATCGCGAGCGCCGTGGTCGTCCGCGCGGGCGACGACGAGCTGCGGTCCCGATGGCTGCCCGGCATGGCCGACGGTTCGGCCACCGGCGCGGCGGCGCTCGACGGTGAGGTCGAGATCCGCGACGGCCTCGCGCACGGTTCCGCCGGCGTCGTCCTCGGCGGTGGTCTGGCCGACGTGGTGCTGGTCGGCGTCGGCGACGACGTCGCGGTCGTCGAGATCGGCGACCGGGCGACCGTCGAGACGCCGGTGAACCTCGACCCGACGCGGCGCGCGGCGAGGGTGTCGTTCGATGGCGCCCCCGCCACGGTGCTCGCCGGGGCACGTCAGCTGCTGACGGACCTCACTCGCACGATCATCGCCGCGGAGGCGACCGGCATCGCGCGCGAGTGCACCGAGATGGGCAGCGAGTACGCCAAGGTCCGCTTGCAGTTCGGTCGCCCCATCGCGATGTACCAGGCGGTCAAGCACCACTGCGCCAACATGCTGGTCGCGGCGGAGCTCTCGACGTGCGCCGTGTGGGAAGCCGCGCGCGCCGCGGAGGCGGGCGGTGAGCAGTTCAGCCTTGCCGCGGCCATCGCGGCGACGCTCGCCCTCCCTGCGGCCGAGTGGAACTCGCAGCTCAACATCCAGGTCCACGGCGGCATCGGCTTCACCTGGGAGCACGACGCTCACCTCTACCAGCGTCGGGGCACCGCGCTGGACGCGATCTTCTCCGCCGAGGATGCAGCGAAGGACATCACCGACCTGATCCGCAAGGGCGTGCGCAGCGAACGTTCGGTCGACCTCCCGCCCGAGGCCGAGGCGATCCGCGACGAGGTGCGGGCAGTGGTCGCCGAGCTGACGCCACTCGGCGACGAGGCCCGTCGGGACCGACTGATCGAGACCGGCTACGTCATGCCCCACTGGCCCGAGCCCTGGGGCCGCGGTGCGGGCGCGGTCGAGCAGCTCGTCATCGAGGAGGAGTTTGCCGCCGGTGGCATCAAGCGCCCCGCGTACGGCATCACCGGTTGGGTGATCCTGACGCTCATCCAGCATGCGAACGAGGATCAGGTCTCGAGGTGGGTGCCGTCCGCTCTCACCCAGGAGGTCATCTGGTGTCAGCTCTTCAGTGAGCCCGACGCCGGATCCGACGCCGCGGGCATCACGACCAAGGCGACCCGGGTCGACGGCGGCTGGCTCGTCAACGGGCAGAAGGTGTGGACCAGCGGTGCCCACGTCGCCAAGCGCGGGTTCGCGACGGTCCGCACCGACCCCGATGCGCCGAAGCACAACGGCATCACCACGATGGTCATCGACATGGAGGCCGAGGGCGTCGAGGTGCGTCCGCTGAAGATGGTGACCGGCGGCTCCGAGTTCAACGAGGTCTTCTTCAACGACGTGTTCGTCCCCGACGACGACGTCGTCGGGCCGGTCGACGGCGGCTGGACCGTCGCCCGTGCCACGCTCGGCAACGAGAGCGTGAGCATCGGTGGCGGCCAGGGTGGCATGGCGATGCCGGGCGAGATGTTCCTCGCCCCGTTCGACGCCCACCCGGAACGGTTGTCGGGCGGAGCCTCGCGCATCGGGCGCTACATCGCGAACGACCAGGCGATGGCCGTGTTGAACCTGCGCAGCGCCCACCGTGCCGTCGCCGGTGGTGGCCCGGGTCCGGAGGGCAACGTGACCAAGCTCGTCCTCTCCGAGAACGGACACGAGGCCGCGGCGATCCTCGCCGAGCTCGGCGGCGCGGAGACGGCCTTCATGGATGGCGACACCATGGCGACGGGATTCATGATCCTCATGCACCGCGGCCTGTCGATCGCCGGTGGGACCTCGGAGATCAAGCGCAACCAGATCGGCGAACGGATCCTCGGCCTGCCCCGCGACCCGCTCATCAAGTAGCCGCGACCTCCGCCACCGCACGATCGAGCGGCTCGACGACGAGTCGGCGAGCCCGTTCGAGGTGTTGGGAACCATCCTCGCCGCGGTGCCGTAGCGACCGCGACCGATCACCGCTCGAGCAGTCGGTCGAGAACCCAGCCGAGTGTCGCACCCCACCTAATGTTCGTCCGGTGACGTCGACGCCAACGTTCAGGCCGGCGGGGTCGGTGCGTCGCCGCCGCCCCTACGACGCCGCCGTCGCGATCGCGTCGTTCGTCGTGCTGGCGCTCTTCGCCACCGTCGCGGTGCCGTTGTCCGGGTTCGAGGCCGACATCGCCCAGTTGATCGCCGGCCTCCCGGGTTTCCTCGATCCACTGTGGCGACTGCTCGGCATCGTCGCCGTGTTGTGGGCGGGCTGGCTCACCGTCGTCACGCTGGTGACCCGTCGCTTCGACCTGGTGCGCGACGTCGCGCTGACGCTGCTGCTCACCGGCGTCGGCGCGGTGGTGTGCAACGAGACGGTCGGGGGCGATTGGGGCCACGCGTTCGCGGCGATGAACACGACCACGGTCCTGGCCATCCCGTCGGCCTGGCTCGCCGCCGCGGTCGGCGTGGTCGCCGTCCTCGACCCCGTCACCACCCCCGGCCCGCGACGGGTCGGCCGATGGTCGGTGACCCTCGCCGCAGTCGCGCTGGTGCTGATCGGCACCGCGACGCCCTCGGCGGTCGCGGTCGCGCTGCTGTTGGGCGCGATGGCCGCCGCGATCGTGCATCTCGTGCTGACGACCGATGCGGGACTGCCCGAACCGTCGAGGACGGCACACGTGCTGGCCGACCTGGGCATCGCGGTCGACCGTCTGGAGATGATCGACGTCCGGCCCAGCGGCGTGGTGCAGATGGCCGGCACCCTCGACGACGGCCGTGAGGTGATCGTGCTCGTCGTCGGTCGGGACGCGGCCGACACCCAGTTGCTCACCCGGGCGTGGCGACTCCTGTGGTACCGGCAGGGTCATGCGATCTCCCTCGGCCGCGCCGACCAGATGGAGCACCGTGCCTTCGTGCTGCTCTGGCTCGGATCCCGGGGGATCGCCGTGCCCGACATCCTCGCCGCCGGCGCCGACCCGAACGGCGACGCCGTCCTCGCGCTGGCCGACGTCGGGCGCCCCCTGGTCGACCTCCGCCCCGAGGACATCACCGACCAGCTCTGGGACTCGGTGTGGAGTCTGGTGGTGGCGATGCACCAGTGCGGGATCTCCCACGGCGATCTCGCTGCGGGAGCGTTCTCCGTCGTCGACCGTGGGAGCGAGGACCTCGTGCCGGTGCTCGTGAACCCCGGCCCCGCAACCGCGACGACCGAGCCGCGGGCCCGCTCGATCGACATCGCCCAGATGATCGTGCTGGGCAGGATCCTCATCGGCCAGGAACGATCGATGCGCGCAGCTCGGGTGGCGATCGGCGAGGACCAGCTGGCCGAGGTGCTCCCGTACCTGCAGCCGGCGGCCCTGGGCTCGACGCTGCGCGACGAGATGTCGGCGATTCCCCGCGCCGAGCGGCCCAAGGTCGACAAGATCCGCGAGGAGGTCGCGGAGGCCCTCGGCACGGAACCACCCACGATCGCCGGATTGCGTCGGGTGTCGGGCGCTGCGCTGGCGCGACTCGGGCTGCTCGTTCTCATCGCCTACGCGGTCATCACCGCGGTCTCGCACGTGGACGTCGAGGAGGTGTGGAACGAGATCTCGAACGCCGACTGGGCCTGGGTGGCGGTCGCGCTGATCCTCGCCCAGTTCGCCATCGCCGCCAACGCCGTCGTCACGCAGGGCGCCGCACCTCGACGCCTGCCCTACGGACCACTGGTGCTCCTCCAGTTCACGATCGCGTTCATCGCGTTGGCGATCCCGTCGAGCGCGGCGCGTGTCGCGACCGTGGTGCGCTTCTTCCAGAAGCAGGGAACGACCGCAGCCTCGGCCGCGGCCATCTCGATGGTCGACAGCGTGAGCGGATTCGTCGCGCAGATGTCGATCCTGGGGCTCGTCCTGGTGGTGGGCATCGGCGACGTCGAGCTGAACCTCTCCCCGAGCGACGACTCCGGCGGGATCGACTTCGGCGCGCTGATCCGGCTCCTCCTGCTCGTCGTCGCCCTGGTCGTCGTCGCCGTGGTGATCGCCCTGGTCGTGCCGAAGCTGCGGCACTCGATCGTGAAACGCGTCCGTCCGTGGCTCGGCGACATGAAGGAGATCCTCGTCACGCTGCGGGAACCACGGCGCCTCGTCCACCTGATCGGCGGCAGCATGATCGTCGAGGTGGTCTACGCGGGTGCGCTCGGCGCCTGCGTGTTCGCGCTCGGGGGCACCGGGATCACCATCGCCGAGATGCTGGTCGTCTACATCGCCGCGGCGCTCTTCGGCGGCTTCATGCCGGTCCCCGGTGGGATCGGTGTGATGGAGGCCGCGCTGGCAGCGGGCCTGCAGGCCGTGGGGGTCGACGCGACGACGGCGTTCGGATGTGCGGTCGTGTTCCGGCTGGTCACCTTCTTCCTGCCACCGGTGTGGGGCTACGCCGCGTTCACCTGGCTGCAGCGGTCCGGCAACATGTGACCCCGGTCGGGACCACCACCACGAGAGCACGTCGTTGACGGCAGAACATTGACGCGGGTGTCAGATGTTGGTAGCAAGTGTCGAGTCGCGGCGCGGGGGATGCCGTCGACATTCTGGAGGGGAACCACATGAAGATCAGGGCGGTCCGGCCTTTTGTCGCCGGGATTCTTGCAGTTGTCGCACTGGTTTCGGCGGGTTGCGTGACCACCAGTGGGCCTCCCCCACCTCCACCGCCGAAATTGGTCGAGGCCGGCGCGGTGCATTCGTGCCAGGTCGACCAGAACCGCCAGATCGCCTGCTGGGGCCAGAACAACAAGGGCCAGCTCGGTGTCGGTTCGTTCACCAATTCCCCCACACCGCTGTACGTGCTCGGGATGAGCAACGCGACTGCGGTGACCGCGAGCCTCGACCACTCCTGCGCGATCAACGCCGGCTCCGTGTACTGCTGGGGCGGAAACCCGGAGGGCCAGATCGGAGACGGCACCACGGTCAACAAGCCGCTGCCCACGCTGGTGGCAGGCCTGACGAACATCACCCAGATCGGCACGGGCATCGGTCACAGCTGCGCGCTCGACATCGCGGGCGTCGTCAAGTGCTGGGGTGACAACTCCAATGGCCAGCTCGGCGACGGAACGACGACGGACCGTCTCACACCGGTGACGGTCAGCGGACTCTCCAACGTCGCGTCCCTCGCGGTCAGAGGCTGGCATACCTGCGCCGTGACCACATCGGGTGCACCCTTGTGCTGGGGCGACAACGCGCAGGGGCAGCTCGGTAACGGCTCCACGACCGACTCGACGGCCCCGGTCGCACCGAACGGGCTCCCCACGGTTTCAGAGATCGAGGTCGGGACCCTCCACACCTGTGCACGGGTCGGCGGCGCCGTGTCGTGCTGGGGGAACGGCTCGCAGGGCCAACTCGGCAACGGGGGAACTGCGAACTCGTCGACGCCGGTCGCCGTGACGGGCCTTTTGGACGCCACGGGCCTGGCCCTCGGCGGGCTCCACTCGTGCGCGATCGTGACCAACGGCGCCGCTCGGTGCTGGGGCTTCAACTCCGTCAGCCAGCTCGGTAACGGTGGCACGGCCAACGCGTCGACGCCGGTCGATGTCGCCGGCCTGACAGGCATCACTCACATGTCCAACGGTCTCACGCACACGTGCGCGGTGCTGACGGGGACCCTCGTGGTCTGCTGGGGTGACAACGGCACCGGCCAGCTGGGCAACAGCTCGGTGGGCGCCATGTCGACCGTGCCGGTCCAGGTGGCGCCGGCTGAGCCGCCTCCGCCGGTGGTGCCGCCGAACAACATCGACACCGAGACCAACTACAACCTCGACTGCGAGACCACGCTCGGTGGAACCCCGGTGTTCAACCCCGACATCGCGGCCACGACCACGGTCAGCCATCCCGAGACGATCCACTCCGGCGAGACGTTCCATGTCGTGGTGACCCACGCGAACGTCGAGGTGCCCCTCACCCAGATGGGCTTCAGCCTGAACAACATGTCGACGTTCTCGCTGCGGTTCCCGATCCCCGCGGGCGTTGATCTGGTCAGTGCGCCCACGTTCACACCGGGCGTGAACACCGGGCCGGGGACGGTGTCGGTGACCGACCACGGCACCTACGTGCAGCTCGACGTCCCCGGGCCGATGACGCCGGGTACCACGGTCACGCTGCCGTCGATCAACCTCGAACTGCAGGCCACCGCTCAGAGCGGGACGATCAACTTCACCGCCCTCGGGACCAGCTACGCCGACTGGTCGTACAGCTTCCTGGTGGAGATCGTCCTTCCCCCGGCCCAGGTCGCGGCCAACACGTGCTTCCCGAACCCCGCGCCGCCGCTGCCGCTCGCGGCCATCACGATCAACTGATCTCGTGACGATCTGACCGTCGGCCCCTGCGGTCGGCGGTCAGGTTCGTTCCATCAGCTCGAGACGGTTGCCGAAGGGATCGTCGACGTGGGCGCGCTCGTAGCCGTCGAGCGGCTCGCCTGGCCGCACGGTCACCCCTGCCGCGACCAACCGGCCGACGAGGCCGGCCAGGTCGTCGACCAGCAGTGCAGGATGGGCCTTCGTCGCGGGTCGGAAGTCGTCCTCGACCCCGAGATGGATCCGGACGTCGCCGTCGACGAACCAGCACCCGCCACGTGCCGCGAGCGGCTCGGGCTTGGGCACCCGTGGAATGCCGAGAAGGCCCTCGTAGAAGGCTGCCGCCGTGTCCTCGCCCCCGACGGGGATCGCGAGCTGCACATGGTCGAGCCCGTACACCTTCACCGCGCGTCAGCGTAACCAGGGAGCGTCAATACCGCCGCCATGACGCTCCGGTCAGACGTCGCGAGAGCACGTCGGAGATCGAGGCGGCGTGCGAGCGGGCGCGATCGGCGTTGGGGCCGGCCCAACCCCGATCGATCGCCTCGGTCCACAGTTGGTTCCAACGATCGAACAGCTCCCGACGGAACGGTTCGAGATCGCTCACGTGCTGGTGCGGGCCGAGGATCGACCCGGGGTAGCTCGCTTCGCCGAGGAGAACCCGGCACCAGTAATCGATGAGCCTCGGGATGTGGGCCGCCCAGTCCACCTCGGCGACCTCCTCGAAGACCGGGGCGAGCAGGTCATCGAAGACGACCTCCCGGTAGAAGTCGACGACCAGATCGTGCACGTCCGACCGAGTCTCGAGGTCGAGCCTCATCGTTCGTCACCGGCAGGGAGGTCGTCGTCGAGGTGGCATCGGAGACGGCAGTTGGCGCGACGCGGATCCTTCCGGATCAACTCGTCGACGACGATCCCGCCAACCGATTCGGCCACTCCGGCCGCGATGCCACGATGGAGCTCGCACACCGTGCCGGGATCGGCGAGAGCGGTGGACTCGAACGGGCATGTCGTCAACGTGATCTCGATCGCGTCTCCCCGTCGACGCGTGGTCGGCTCGAACCCGTCGAGCGCCATCCGATCGAACACTGCGCGGGCAGGGTCGACCGCGACTGTCTCGCTCGATCGGCCGCCAAGGCCGGCACGGCGGCCCACCTCGAAGGGCGAGTCGCCGGTGCGGACCATCTCGGCCAGCCACAGCGCGAGGCGCTCATAGGGCCCCTGCACGCCCCACTTGCTGTCGGCGTTCGGATGCAAGGTGTAGTTCAGGCGCGGCCGGCCTCGAGCTCCCGGCGCCGCCACCGACTCCACGACGAGCCCCGCCTCGACCAGCTGCGCCAGGTGCTGGCGGATCGCATTGTGGTTCAGCCCCAGGTGCTCGGTGATCTCGGCAACTCCGAGCGGCTCGGACGCGTCAGCGAGGTAGCGGAAGATGCGGTGCCGCGTCGGATCCCCCAGCGCCTTCGCCTGAACCTGAAGGTCGGGAGTGCTCATCCAGGGGCCCCGATCAACTGCCCGCGGTGCACGCGGGCGACGTTCTGCGCCAGCAGCTTCATCGCCTCCACTTGCTCGCCGCGCCAACCGTCGTCGACGGTCTCCTCGAACAGTTCGAGCCAACGGACGAAATGGGCTGCGGTGAACGGCGACCGTTCATGAACCGCCCGGTGCTCGGCGAATGGATTGCCGCTATAGCCCGGGGTTCCGAACAGTGCGCGGCACCAGAACGCGGTGAGCTTGGGAAGGTGGGCACTCCAGTCGACCTCGGCCACATCGTTGAAGACCGGCCCGAGCAACTCGTCTTGGGCGACGGCCGCGTAGAACCGGCGTACGAGCAACTCGACGTCTGCCGGCGACGACACGTCGCGTCGCTCGCTGCGAGGCATGGCGGGGGCGATGCTCACGCCGGCTCGGGTCGAGCGGGTTCGGGTGCGAGTGCATCTCGCTCCGCGCGGTTGAGCGCCACGACGCCCCCGACCATGGCACCGAAGCCGAGACCGCCCCAGAATCCCGTGAACATCCCGAGGAACAATGCTCCAGCGTGGTTCAGGCCGCCCCAACTGCCGAGCAGTCCCACGAACACCGTGAAGAGCACGAAGCCGACGGCCGCCCCCCAGACCGCGGCACGACCCACGCTCGCCTCGAGCAGGGTGTCGGGGCTGAGGACCTGGGGTGAACGCATCCGATCGACCGGCCCAGCGGCGCCCGT
>DATEEV010000474.1:0-3313 GCA_035281005.1 Microthrixaceae bacterium
CGGACGGCGGAAGTTCGTCACCAGGTTGTCGGTGAAATCGACCGAGCCGGTCTGCACTGTGAACGCGTAGTCCGTCATCGTCGTGCAGCTGAACGAGCACGCCGGGGCGAAGGTTCCACCGTTGAACACGTTGTTCACCACGTCGGTGTCGCCGCCGCGCAGCCACACCAGCGGCTGAGCCGTCGCGGCGAGCAGCGCCGCGTCACCCTGCGGATCGATGCTGAAGCCGTCGATCGAGACGTCCATCGACGTCGTGCCCGGGTTACCGGGGTTCCGGAAGCCCTTCACCGCGCTCTCCGCGCCACGGACGCCGTTGCCCGCGGTCCCCGCGTTGGCACCCGAGAAGGAGAGGTCCTTGTCGACGCTCACGAGCTCGGCATAGGTGCCGGCCGCGACGTAGACGGTGTTGCCGGGAGCGGCTTGGCCCACGGCATGTTGAACGGTGAGACACGGCGTCGCGTTCTGGGAGCAGTCGTTGCCGGTGTCGTCTCCGGTGGTGGCCACGTAACGGCCGTTCGGATCGAGTGTCGTGGGCGTCGGACCGCCCGCTCCACCGCCTCCACCCACGCAGCCGGTGGCTGCAATCGCGATGAGCGCGACAACGCCCACGCGACAATTCAGTCGGTCTTTCACAAGCCCTCCATAGGTTCGCCCTTGCCCCCTCGCCCGAGGGGCCGCGTGGAGTATGACATCCGCCACAGCCGAATCGCCAACAATTCGCGAATGCCATTCACCGCAACGATTGCGTCAGGACGGGAGTCGCGCCTCCACCACCGAGCGGATGCGGGCCGCGACCTCCTCGACCGATCCCGTGCCGTCGACGACGACGAAGCGAGCCGGGTCCTCCTCCGCCAGAGCGGCGAACCCGTCGGCCACCCGCCGATGGAAGTCGGGACCGGCCTGCTCGAATCGGTCGAGCTCGCGGTCCAACCGCGCTGCGGCAACTCCGTCGTCGACCACCAACAACACGACGAGGTCGGGCCACAGGTCCTGGGTCGCCCACCCCGACAGTCGCGCCACCTCGTCGGGGGGCAGACCTCGGCCGTATCCCTGGTAGGCGACCGAGGAGTACGCGTACCGGTCGCAGACAACGTCGACCCCCGCGTCGAGTGCCGGTCGGATCACGCTGGCCACGTGCTCGGCCCGGTCCGCGGCCATCAGCAACGCCTCTGCTCGGGGCTCGAGCGTGGTGGAGGGATCCAACAGCAGCTCCCGGATCGCCGAGCCCGCGGGCGTCCCCCCCGGCTGCCGCGTCAGCAGCGCGTCGAGATCGTCGGCGAGCAGCCGGGCCTGAGTTGATTTCCCGCTCCCCTCGCCGCCCTCGAGGACGATGAAGCGGCCACTCACTGCACGCCGCTGTGCACGTCGTCGTCCTGGTCGGCACCACCGACGTCGTCGCCGTCGCCGTCCTCGACGGGGATGCCGTTGCGATGCCGCAGGTCACCGCCGAGCGAGCGCAGGTTCTCGCGGAACTTGAGGTTGATGCTGCGTGCGGAGAGCACTGACGCCACGATGATCAGCAGGCCCCCCAACCACAGCGTCACCCGCACACCGGGAACGGCGTACTCGACCCCGAACGCGTGGATCACCGGGACGCCTTCGGCGTTACGGTCGTCGATCAGGCTCTCCATGACCGGGTTGAGCAACGCCGAGATCGTGGGGCCGAGGACCATCGCTCCCAACACGCAGAGACGCACGAGCGTGAGGAACGTGGTAAAGGTCCGACCCCGCAGGTCGTCAGAGGTGTTCTCCTGCAACAGCGTGAACCCGAGGACGTACACCGCTCCCGCGCCGAGACCGAGACCGAACACCCCGACCGCGGAGAGGAGGAACGTCGACATGGACACGCCGAAGCTGATCGACACCCCCGCGAAGAACAACGCGGCGACGAACACCCGCGTCTTGGGCAGGCGCGACTGCAACCAGGTCAACAACCCGACGCCCGCGGCCACGCCGAAGCCCAGCGCGGTGATGTAGAGGGAGAACGAGTTGGTGTCGCCGATGACGAGCTTGGCGAACGCCGGCCCGAGCGGCACGAGCATGGCTCCGCCGAGCAGGCCCGCCGCGAGGCCCACGTTCACGGCCCGGACGACCGGGTTCGCCCAGATGAACTTCCACCCGTCACGGATCTCATGGAGCGTCCGCCGCATCCTCGCGAAGCGCGGTGGGCGCTCCACGAGCACGTCGGCCTGCTGGGCCTCGGCGAACTCGCCGGCGACCCGTTCGAGCGCGGGCTCGTCCGGCGGGACCGAGATCGGCTCGTAGCGCGCGGTGACCTTCACGAAGCGCCACACGATGAACGCGGTGGCGAGAAAGGTCAGCGCGTCGAAGTAGAACGCGAGGGTCTGCGTCTCGCCCAGGTTGCGATCGAACTGCAGGGGCGCCAGGAGCGACACCTCCGCCAGTGCGTGGTTGCCCTCGGCCAGCAGGAACTGGATCACCCCGGCGAGGGGCATCGTGCCGTACGCCGCGAGCACCGACAGCGAATTGGCCTGCGTCAGCCCGTGGCGTGGTACCAGGTGCGGCACCAGGGCCTCCTTGGCCGGCGACCACATCAGCGTGAACACCTCGAGCAGGAACGAGGCGAAGATCAGTCCCCACAGCGAGTTCACGAACGGCAGCGCGACGAACACCATCGCCCGGGCGATGTCGGCGAGGATCATGAGCTTGCGCCGGTCGAACCGGTCGACGAGCACGCCCATGAACGGACCGAGGAAGAAGCTCGGTGCGACCCTCGCTGTCAGCACCAGCGCGGTCGCCGCCTCGGGTTCGCCCGAGATGTTGCTGGCCAAGGCGGTGATCGCGAAGAGGCCGATCCAATCGCCGAAGGCGGAGATGACCTGAGCGAACCAGAGGTTCGAGTACTCCTTCGTGACGAGAAATCGCTCGCGCCACCCCTCACGGGTCCGTACCACCCCCGGAGCGCCGGGAATCGGCTGGGCATCGGTCCCCGGCTGGCTCACGGCGCCATCCTATGAGTGCCCCCCGAGCGTCCCGGGTCTCTGTGGCGCCTCCCCGGGCACCGCCCCTCGCCGCTATTCCGGTGCCTCGTCCGCCGCCTCCTGCGCGGTCGGCTGCTCGGCCGCGGCCAGCTTGGCCGGCGCCTTCTTCTTGGCGGCCGCCTTCTTCTTGGCGGCCACCTTCTTCTTGGCCGGCGCCTTCTTCTTGCTGTCCTTCTTCTTGGAGGGGCCCGCCGCCCGCCGCTCGGCCAGCAGCTCCATCGCCCGTTCCATCGTGAGGTCGGTCGGGATGTCACCGCGTCGCAGCGAGGCGTTGGTCTCACCGTCGGTCACGTAGGGCCCGAACCGCCCCT
>DATEEV010000475.1:0-5894 GCA_035281005.1 Microthrixaceae bacterium
TTGCCCGACGACGAGGTCCCGGTCGACGTGTGGGTCTGCGAGGACGGATTGATCCACAAGGTCGAGATGACCCTCGGCGACGAGGCACTGAGGGATGAGGCGGCGAACGCCGAGATGACGCTCTCGTTCGAGATGTACGACCTCGGCGCCGACATCGCCATCGAGGTTCCGACCGACGCCGAGAAGCTGGACTTCGGCGACCTGCTCGGCGGGCTCGGCAACACGCTCGAGGGCCTCACCGAGCCCGACGAAGCAACCACCGACTGAGCATGCGCGTGAAACCGGGTCCCGGAGCGCCATCGGCGCCCGGGACCCAGGTGGGAGCCCCCGACAGGCGGTCCGATACCCCGACCGCGCTGGGGTCAAACATCAAACCAGTCGGCAGATCCCTGCCGTCGGTGCGCGAGCGCACACCTCACACGCTGAAGAGCGCGGGAAGTTGTGCCCATTTCGCGCCGGGGCCGCTCGCATCAGACTCCTCGGCCGAGGCCGGCGGTGGGCCGGTCGAGAACAGGAGCTGGGCGACGTGAGCGCGGTGGGCGACGTGTTGGCACGATCTCGTGCATCGACGGCGACGGCAGGTCGGGGTCGGCTGGCCGAGGTGCTCGGCCGACGACGGCTCCCCAGTGGACGATCCGCGCTCGGTGCGCTCCTGGTCGTCGCCGCCGGGCTCGGCGTCTATCTCTCCCACGAACGAGCCACGACGGAGCCCGAGACCCGGTGGATCGTGGCGACGCGACCCATCGCGGCTGGTCACGTGGTGATCGCCGCCGACCTCGGCGTCGCCCCGATGCGCCTGCCCGGCTCGACCGCGGACCAGGCATACACGGACCCTGACCACCTCATCGGTACCCGGGCGCTCCAGGCGATCGGTGACGGCGAGCTCATCCAACGAAGCGACCTGGCGGAGCCGGGCGCCGCGCCCGAGGTCGGCGCCAACCGACAGGTGACGCTCGCGCTCCCCGCCGGGCGAGCGCTGGGCGGCGACGTCGCCGACGGTCAGGTCGTCGATCTCCTCGCCACCGGCGACCTCGCCGGGTCCACCACCGTGATCGCCCGCCAAGCGCTCGTCACCGGGGTGGAGACGTCGGGTGCGGAGACGATCGGTAGCACCGACGAGGTCCGCCTGACGCTCGTCCTGCCTGACGAGGAGGCCGCGCTGGCCGTGGTGGACGCGCACGAGACGGGCAAGGTCACCGTGGTCGCGCCGAGCTCGGTGGACCTCGAAGCGGACGATCCTGCTCCGAGCACGGCCGGATCACCTCGATGACCGACCGGTACCACCTGTTGGGGGTGGCGCGGGTGCGGAGCCCCTGGTTCGGCGAGGTGGCTCGGTGGGCGAACGCGGCTCGGATCCCGGCGGACTTCACGAAGTGCCTCACCGTCGACGAGGTGCGCTCGCGGCTGCGCATGATGCCGGTGTCGGCAGTCCTGGCGGACGCGGCGACGCCCGGCCTCGACCGCGCCACCTTCGACGAGGCCCGCTCGCGACAGATCGCGGTCATCGTGATCGCCGATCCCCGGGCCGAACGCGACTGGGCCACCCTCGGGGCCGCCGCGACGCTGCCGCCCGGATTCGACGTCGACTCGCTGCTCACCACCCTCGAGGCAGTGGCCGAGCCCATCACCCCGGCAGCCCTCACCGCCGCATCCACGGCGATCTCCCTCCCGGGCTCGGGCGAGGAGCCCATCGGCTCGGCCGACCTCGATCCCGTCGGCGGGCTGGTGGCGGTGTGTGGACGACCGGGAGCCGGTGCCTCGAGTCTGGCGATCGGCCTCGCTCAGGGTCTGGCCGCCCGACCGGTCAATCGCGGTGCCGTCGCGCTCGCCGACCTCGCCCTCGATTCCGAACAGGCCCTCTACCACGACGCCGTCGACCTGGTGCCCGGGCTCGAGGAGCTCGTCGACGCACACCGCTACGGACAGCCCGAGCCCGACGCGATCCGACAACTCCTCCGCCCGGTCGAGAGCAGGCGGTACGCCGTGCTGCTCGGTCTCCGCCAGCACCGGGGATGGACGGCGCTCGCGTCGCCCGCCATCCACGCCGCCCTCCACGGGCTCCGCCATTCGTACCGCTGGGTGGTGGCCGACATCACCGCGGACTTCGAGGGTGAGGCGGAGACCGGCTCGATCGACGTGGAGGAACGCAACGAGCTCGCCCGGCGCTCGGTGGCGCTCGCCTCGGTGGTGGTCGTCGTCGGCGACGCCACGCTCAGCGGACTGCGCGCGCTGCCGCGACTGTGCCGCGAGCTGGTCGCGCTCGGCGTCGATCCGGAGCAGGTGCTGCCGGTGGTGAACCGCGGGCCGCGGACACGGCGCGGCCGCGCCGAGGTGGCAGCCGCAATGCGCGAGGCCGACCTCGGCCGCGTGAGCACACTCGCGGTGCCGCTGTTCCTCCCTGAGCGTGGCCTCGAAGCCCAGCACCACGAGGTCGACCGGCTCCCGCCCGACCTCGTCGAGCCACTGACGGCAGCCGTCGAGGCCACGGCACTCCGCGGGACGTTCGACGCGGCGGGCAACATGCCCGGTTCCTACCGCCGGGGCGCCGACGATTCCCGAACGGGCGACGACCTCGAGTCGGCACGAGCGGTGGGGGCGTGAGCGTGGATGTCGCACCGCTCGTCGCCATCGAGCGACTCGTCCAGCAACAGGCCTCATCGCTTCCCGCCGACCTCGAGCCTGACGAGCACGATCGTGAATTGCGGACGCTCATCGAGGCCGAGATCGATCGTTGGCAGGCCGACAGCCGACGCGGCCTCCGACCGTTCGAGGTCGCGGATCCCGAGACCCTCGGATCACGAGTCTTCCGCAACATCGCGCGCTTCGGCCCGCTCACGTCACTGCTCGACGACGACGACGTGTGGGAGATCATGATCAACGCCCCGGAGGCGATCTTCGTGAAGCGTCACAGCGGACCGAACGGCTACCACGACGAGGTCTTCCTCGACGACGACCATGTCGTGCGCACGCTCACCCGCATGCTCGACGGCTCGACCGGCGCCCACCGCAAGCTCGATCCGTCCGAGGGACTGCAGGACGCGCAGCTCGACGACGGCGCGCGGCTCCACATCGTCCACGGCGACCTCAGCCGCGGCGGCCACGTGATGGTCAACATCCGGAAGTTCACCGGAGTCGCCTTCACCTCGCTCGATCAGCTCGTCGACCGGCGGATGATGACTCGGCAGGTCGCGGACTTCCTCGCCGCCTGCGTTCGCGCCAGGCGGACGATCGTCTTCTCCGGAGCGCCCGGCAGTGGCAAGACGACCCTGCTGAGCTGTTGTGCCGGTGAGCTCGACCCGTCGTTGCGCGTCGTCGTGGCCGAGGAGGTCTTCGAGGCCGACGTTCCCGTGGCGAACGTGGCCTCGATGCAGACTCGCGCGCCGAGGGTCGACCGTCCCGGGATCGACCTGCGCCGGCTGGTCGCCGGCTTCCTCCGCATGGCGCCCGACATCGCGATCGTCGGTGAAGTGCGGGATCGGGAGGCTCTGCCGCTGCTCTTGACGTTGTCGTCGGGAGTCAAGGGGTTCACGACCATCCACGCCGGGTCCGCCCGCCAGGCGCTGACCCGCCTGCGCTTCGTCTGCCAACTCGCCGACGCCGCGTCGGAGCTGCCGATGTCCGCGCTGAACGCCCTGGTGAGCGAGACGATCGACCTCGTCGTGCACACCGAGCGGACCCCGGACGGGCCACGTGTGACCAGCGTGATCGCGGTCGAGGATCTGGCCGGCGGCGCCGACGCGGCGCAGTTCACGGTGACCGAGCTCTTCGAATGCCCGTCACGCACCGCAGACCTCGCGTGGACGGGACTGGTGCCGGCGCGACTCACCGCTGCGCTCGCCGTCGAGGGCATCGACGCCCGGGACCTGTTCGGCTGCTCGCCCGAGGCCCGAACCGATGGGGCGGCGACACCGTGACGGGGGCAGCGCTCGCACTCACCGCCGCGATCGGAGTGGCGCTGCTGGTCGCCCCCGGTCCTCGGCGAGGCGAGACCCGCACACGGCCATCGCACACGTTGGCGGACCGCGTGGACCGTTGGCTGCTCCAGGCCGGGCTCCCCGACGTGCACCTCGTGCAGTTCCTGCTGACGACCCTTGCGGTCGCGCTCCTTGCGGGCCTGGCCACCTACGCCGTGTTCGGCGGTGCGCTCGCGGCGCTCGGAGTCGCCGTGGCAGTGGCGCTCGTGCCCGCCAGCCTGCACCGGGCGCGACGTCGCGCCCGTCGCGCCACCGCGGCGGACGCCTGGCCGGCGCTCATCGAGGAGATCCGCGTGCTCACCGGCGCGGCCGGCCGATCGATCCCGAGGGCCCTGCTCGAGGTCGGCCTCCGTGGCCCCGAGGACATGCGACCGGCCTTCGTCGCCGCCCAACGCGAGTGGACGATCAGCACGGATTTCGCCCGGTCGGTGGCGGTCCTCAAGCACCTGTTGGACAGCGCGACGGCCGACGTCGTCTGCGAGACCCTGTTGGTGGCCAACGAGCTCGGTGCGGTCGATCTCGACCGGCGGCTGGCCGAGCTGGCCGAGGACCGCCGGCAGGACACCTTCGCCCGGCGCGATGCCCGCGCGAAGCAGGGCGGCGTCCGCTTCGCCCGGCGCTTCGTGATCGTGGTCCCCGCCGGGATGGCGCTGGCCGGGCTCTCGCTCGGTGACGGCCGGGCTGCGTACCAGAGCGCGATGGGCCAGGTGCTCGTCGGGGTCGGGGTGGCGGTCGTGGGTCTGTGCTGGCTGTGGTCCGGCCAGATGCTGCGGCTCCCTGACGAGGAGCGTGTGTTCCCGTGAGCCTTCGTACGATCGTCATCGTCGGATTCGTCGCCTGGGCGGGACTGACGCTGCTGCTGGGCGAAGTGCCCGCGCTGCGACGCCGGTCGTTGGCCCAGCGACTGGCGGCACACACCGGTGGGACCGATCGTCCGTCCAGGCCGACGCTGGTGTGGTCGATCGGCTCGCTGACCGCGGTGCTCGCGCCCCTGGCCGAAGACCTGGGCGGCCGGCTCGCCAAGGCATTCGGCTCCCACGACGAGCTCGCCGCGCGACTCGCTCGAGCCGGTCGCCCAGAGGACCCACCCGCGTTCCGACTGCGTCAGCTCACCCGCGCCGGCGTCGCCTTCGTGGTCGGTCTCGCCACTGGATCGGTGCTGTCGCTCCCCGTTCTCGTCATCGCGGCCGGGGCGATCGGAGCCGCGCTCCTCACGTTCCTGGTGATCGAGCAGGCCGCGATCGCGGAGAGCTCGCGCTGGCAGCGGCGGGTGATCGCCGAGCTACCGGTCGTCGCCGAACAGCTCGGGATGCTCCTGTCGTGCGGCTACTCGTTGGGCTCGGCGATCGCGCGGATCGGCGATCGCGGGCACGGCGTCGTCGCGACCGGCTTCACCCGGGTCACCCACCGGGTACGGCAGGGGCTGAGCGAGATCGACGCGCTCCGCGAGTGGGCGGAGCTCGCCGAGGTCGCCCCTGTGCACCGTCTGCTCGCCGTCCTCGAGCTCAATTCCCACGCCTCCGATCTCGGCGACCTGATCTCCGCCGAGGCGAGGAACACCCGCCGCGAGGTCCACCGCGAGCTCGAGGAGCTGATCGAACGACGGGGCCAGCAGGTCTGGATCCCCGTCACCGTCGCCACGCTCGTCCCGGGCGTGATCTTCATGGCCGTCCCGTTCATCGATGCGATGAACAAGCTCACCGGCGCCTGACGCCGCCCGCACCATCCCACCGAACCCGAAGGACAGATGACATGCACCAGCACCGCCGACACGACGACCGAGCCGAGGGAGTGATCTCCACGGCCATCGCCGTGCTGATCATCGCCTTCCTGGGCGTGGCGATGTGGGTCGGGTTCCAGCAGATCTTCTCCGATGCTGCCGAGACCACCCGGACCCAGGTCGAACAGATCGGCCAGTGA
>DATEEV010000476.1:0-7634 GCA_035281005.1 Microthrixaceae bacterium
CCCGGCGGCGGGCATCGTAACGACGCAGGCGAGGAGGTCGGCGCGACCCGCGGGGTGCTGCGCTCGATGATGGGGCTCCTCTCCGACGGGGCGACCCACGTCGGCATCGCGACCGACCACGTCATCGAGTCGTTCCGCAACGACATGTGGGAGACCTACAAGACCGGCGAGGGCGTCGACCCCGAGCTCAAGGCCCAGTTCCCCGTGCTCGAGGAGGCGCTCGAGGCCGCCGGCTTCACCGTCTGGGCGATGGTCGAGGTCGAGGCCGACGACGCGCTCGCCGCCGCGGCCAAGGTCGCCTCGGAGGACTCGAGCGTCGAGCGGGCGATCATCTGCACGCCTGACAAGGACCTCGCCCAGTGCGTGGTCGACCCGAAGGTCATCCAGTACGACCGCCGCGCCCAGCAGTACCGCGACGAGGCCGGTGTGCGCGAGAAGTTCGGTGTCGCCCCCTCGTCGATCCCCGACTACCTGGCGCTGGTCGGTGACTCGGCCGACGGGTTCCCCGGGCTTCCCGGTTGGGGCGCGAAGTCGGCGGCGGCGGTGCTCGCCCGGTACGGCCGCCTCGAGGACATCCCGCATGCACCCGGCCAGTGGGACATCGGCGTGCGGGGCGCCGCCAAGCTCGCCGCGACGCTGTCGCAGCAGTTCGAGCTGGCGTTGCTGTTCCGTCGGATCGCCACGCTCGAAACCGACGTCGACGTCGGACGCGTCGAGGAGTGGCGATGGACGGGCCCGACCGACGAGCTCGAGGCGATGTGCGAGCGCCTCGACTCGCCCGATGTCCTGCGGAAGGCGACACAGCTCGCCGACTGACTCGTCGCCCGCGCTCGACGTTTCAGTTGTAGGGTGAAACGGGTAGAGAGGCAACCGGCACCGTGGGTTGATGGTGCCGTTTCGGAGGTCCTCGATGGATCGATCGAGTGGGTCATGCCCGATGGTGGCGATGGTCCTGCTCCTGATCGCGTTGGTCCTCGCGTCGTGCAGTGACGACGACGGGGGCCAGGCCCAGCTGACCTGGTACATCAACCCCGACAACGGCGGGCAGAACACCCTCGCCCAGCAGTGCAGCGACCAGTCCGACGGCGCCTACACGATCACCACCCAGGTGCTGCCCAACGAGGCCGACCAGCAGCGGGAGCAACTGGTCCGGCGCCTCGCCGCCGGCGACGAGTCGGTCGACCTGATGAGCCTCGACCCGCCGTTCGTCGCCGAGTTCGCCAACGCTGGATACCTGCGACCGATCACCGATCCCGCTGACGTCGAGCTGTTGACCGCCGACGTGCTCGACGGGCCGATGGAGACCGCGTTCTGGGAGGACGAGTTGGTCGCCACGCCGTTCTGGGCGAACACGCAACTGCTCTGGTACCGGAAGTCCGTCGCGTCGGCGGCCGGTCTCGACCCGGCGCTCGGTGACGTGACCTGGGACCAGCTCATCGACGCGGCCGAGGACCAGGACAAGCGGATCGCGGTGCAGGGCCGCCGCTACGAGGGCTACATGGTGTGGATCAACGCGCTCATCACCTCGGGCGACGGGCAGATCATCGAGAACGCCGACCTCGGCAAGGACGCCACGCCGACCGTCGCCTCACCTGCAGGCGACCGGGCCGCTCAGGTCGTAGGGCGACTGGGGCGGTCGCCGGCTGCGCCCGGCGATCTGAGCACCGCCGGTGAGGAGGAGGCCCGGTCGCTGTTCCAGAGCGAGGACGGCTCCTTCATGGTCAACTGGCCCTACGTCTACGCGGCGGCGAACGAGGCCGTCGCGAGCGGCGCGATCGACCAGGCCGTCGTCGACGACATCGCCTGGGCGCGGTATCCCCGGACCGAGGCGGGCCAGATCAGCGCTCCACCCCTCGGCGGCATCGACCTGGCGATCGGCGCCTTCACCACGTACCCCGACGAGGCGCTCGACGCGGTCAAGTGCATCACCTCGGTCGAGGCCAACGCCCAGTACATGGTCGAGTCGGGCAACCCGGCGGCGCGGGCCGCGGCGTACGCCTCGCCCGAGGTCCAGGAGGCATTCCCGATGGCCGACCTGATCCGCGACTCGATCGACGGCGCGGCGCCGCGCCCCATCACGCCGTACTACGGCGACGTGTCGAGCTCCGTGCAACGGACCTGGCACCCGCCCGAGGACGTGCAGGAACCGGCCACACCGGAGGAGACCGACGAGTTCATGGGCGAGGTCCTCCAAGGAGAACGACTCCTGTGAGCCGGGGCCGCTCTCCCGTCTCGGACCGCCTGGCCCACGAGCGTCGCCTCGGTTTCCGACTCACCGCGCCCGCGTTCATCGTGATGATCCTCGTGACCGCCTACCCGCTCGCGTACGCGCTGGTGATGTCGTTGTACCAGTACCGCCTGACCGACCCCGAGGGTCGTGAGTTCGTCGGACTGTCGAACTACGCGACCGTGTTGACCGATCCGGTGTGGTGGAGCGCGGTATCCACCACGGCGATCATCACGATCGTCAGCGTGGCGGTCGAGCTCGTGCTGGGCTTCGGCTTCGCATGGGTCATGTACCGGATCCTGAGAGGCCGCTCCCTCGTTCGAACCGCGATCCTCGTGCCCTACGGGATCATCACCGTCGTCTCGGCCTTCGTGTGGCGATACGCGTTCCAGCTCGACTCGGGGTTCGTGAACCAGTGGTTCGGGCTCGACGACTTCAACTGGTTCGGCGAGCGATGGTCGTCGCTGTTCGTGATCACGCTCTCCGAGATCTGGAAGACCACGCCGTTCATCTCGCTGTTGCTCCTCGCCGGGCTGGTGCAGGTGCCCGAGGACATGCTCGAAGCGGCCAAGGTCGACGGCGCCACGGCGTGGCAGCGCCTGTGGAAGGTCGTACTGCCGAACATGAAGGCCGCGATCATGGTCGCGGTCCTGTTCCGCACGCTCGACGCCTGGCGCATCTTCGACAACCCGTTCGTGATGACCCAGGGGGCGAACGACACCGAGACGCTGTCGTTCCTCGCCTACCGGCAGAACGTGACCCTGGTGAACCTCGGCGCGGGCTCCGCGGTGTCGGTGCTGCTGTTCCTGACCGTCGTCGCGATCGCGTTCGTGTTCGTGAAGGGGTTCAAGACCGATCTCTCGCAGGTGAGAGGGGACGAGTGATGGCCGCACCACGAACGACGAGCCGTTGGTGGACGGTGTGGGGGCTGGTGATCCTCGTGTGGGCCGCCTTCCCGCTGCTGTGGATGGTGTCGCTCTCCTTCAAGGATCCCGCCACGTTCCGCGGGAGCACGCCATCGTTCTTCCCGGAGGAGTGGACGTGGGCGAACTACGACACCGTGTTCAGTGACAAGTTGTTCACCTCGGCGCTGCGGAACTCCTTCGGCATCTCGATCATCGCCACCGTGCTGTCGGTGGTCATCGCGATGTTCGCGGCCTACGCGATCGCCCGACTGGAGTTCCGCGGCAAGCGGGTGCTGTTGTCGATGGCACTGGCCATCGCGATGTTCCCGGTGGCCGCGCTGGTCGGTCCGCTGTTCAACATGTGGCGCGGACTCGGGATCTACGACACCTGGATCGGCCTGATCATCCCGTATCTGACCTTCGCCCTGCCGTTGTCGATCTGGACGATGTCGGCCTTCTTCCGCCAGATCCCGTGGGAGATGGAACAGGCCGCCCAGGTCGACGGCGCCACCCCGTGGCAGGCGTTCCGCAAGGTCATCGTGCCGCTCGCCGCGCCGGGCGTGTTCACCACCGCGATCCTCACCTTCTTCTTCTGCTGGAACGAGTTCCTGCTCGCGATCTCGCTCACCTCGACGAACCGGGCCCGCACCGTGCCTGCCGCGCTCTCGTTCTTCACCGGCGCCTCGCAGTTCGAGTCGCCCATCACGGCGATCATGGCCGCGTCGGTCGTCGTCACGATCCCGATCGTGATCATCGTCTTGCTGTTCCAACGACGGATCGTCGCCGGGCTCACCTCCGGCGCGGTCAAGGGCTGAGCCCGAGAGAGGAGTCGGCATGGCGTCGATCACCATGCAACACATCGTGAAGCAGTACGGCGACGGGTTCCCGGCCGTCAACGACATCGACCTCGACATCGCGGACGGCGAGTTCATGATCCTCGTCGGCCCGTCCGGATGCGGGAAGTCGACCTTGCTGCGGATGATCGTCGGCCTCGAGGACATCACCTCGGGCGAGATGCTGATCGACGGCGAGCGGGTCAACGACGTCGCCCCCCGCGATCGCAACCTGTCGATGGTGTTCCAGAACTACGCCCTCTACCCGCATCTGAGCGTCTTCGAGAACATCGCCTTCCCCCTTCGGCTCCGCAAGGACGTCTCGGACGAGGAGGTCCGCCGGAGGGTCGAGGAAGCTGCCGCCACGCTCGAGTTGACCGAGCACCTCGACCGCAAGCCGGCGAACCTCTCGGGCGGCCAGCGCCAGCGCGTCGCCATGGGCCGGGCCATCGTGCGCGACGCCAAGGCCTTCCTCTTCGACGAACCGCTGTCGAACCTCGACGCCAAGCTGCGGGGCCAGATGCGCACCGAGATCCTGCGCATGCAGCGCCGGCTCGGTACGACGACCGTGTACGTCACCCACGACCAGACCGAGGCGATGACCCTCGGTGATCGGGTCGCGCTGTTGCGTCGCGGCGAGCTGCAGCAGTTGGGCACCCCCCGCGACCTCTATGACCACCCGGTGAACATGTTCGTCGCCGGTTTCATCGGCTCGCCGCCGATGAACTTCGTCCCCGCCTCGGTCGAGGGAACGCAGCTCCGGCTCCCGTTCACCACCCTCGACCTGCCGCCCGATCTCCGCGACGCGGTCGGCGACCGGGCCCACGTCATGGTCGGCATCCGACCCGAGAGCTTCGAGGACCGGTCCGAGATCGACGATGCCAAAGCGACGCGAGGCGTCTCGTTCGACGCGAAGGTCGACGTGGTCGAGTGGCTCGGCAACGAGCAGTACGCCTACATCCCCTACGACGCACCCGACGCGCTCGTCTCGGGGCTGCACGATCTCGAGCGCGAGCTCGACAGCGAACGGCTGCGCAGCCAGCTCGTGGTCGCGCTCGACCCGGCGAGTCGAGTCGGTGATCGCGACACCGCCTCGTTCTGGTTCGACCCGCATCGGATGCACCTGTTCGACGTCGAGTCGGGGGACAACCTCACGCTCGAGGTGGCGGCGCCCGTCTGAGGCGTGTCCACGCTCGACATCCGCCTCCGGGTCACCTCGCCCGAGCTCATGGCCCTGCCCTGGGCCGTCCCGTTGGCCGGATGGGACCCGACCGGGGTCGCGCTGCGGGACGTGCCGGTCGGTCCGAGCCGGCACCTGGTCCGATTCGTCGAGGCCGACCTCCGGTTGTGGGCGCTCAAGGCGCTGCCCCGGCGGGTGGCCCATCGCGAGTACGACGCGTTGCGGCACATGGAACGACGGGACCTGGCGGCCGTCCGCCCGGCCGGGCTCGTCACGCGTGGGGGCGACGACGAGGCGGTGCTGCTCACCCACTACCTCGATGGGTCCTGGCAGTACCGCCGCCTGCTCATGCGGGTCCCGGTCGGTGCGGCGCATCGCGGGCGATTGTTCGAGGCGATGGCCGTGCTGATGGTCGACCTCCACCGCAACGGCATCTACTGGGGGGACTGCTCACTGGCCAACACCTTGTTCCGGCGCGACGGCCAGACCATCAGCGCCTGGATGGTCGACGCCGAGACGGCCGAGATCCACCCGCGGCTGTCCGACGGCCAACGCCAGGCTGACCTCGACATCCTGGTGGAGAACGTGGCGGGAGGCCTGCTCGACGTCGCGGCGCGGCGCGGCGACGGGCCCGAGGCGACTGGAGTGATCCTCGCGGAGGCGCGTGGCGTGGTGGAGCGCTACGAGCGGCTCTGGGGGCTGCTGCACGACGAGCCGATCGTCCATCAAGGCGACCGCGAGGCGATCGACTCGCGGGTCAGGGCCCTCAATGAAACCGGCTTCGCGATCGACGAGGTCCGCCTCGAGACCGCCGATCGTCCCGACGACGCCGCGTCCGGACGGTTGCGGATGCGCGTCGACGTCGCCGGACGGCTCTTCCACGCGGACCGTCTGCGTTCGCTGACCGGACTCGAGGTCGGCGAGGGCCAGGCCACGATCCTGATGAACGACCTCGAGGCGTTCCGGCGACGACTGGAGGCGTCGACGGGGACGGAGGTGCCCGAGCGCGTCGCCGCGCAGCACTGGTCGGTCGAGGAGTTCACTCCTGGCGTGGAGCGGGCCCACGCCGCGGTGGGTCGCCACGGCGACCCGACGCAGGCCTATTGCGACCTGCTCGAGGTCCGCTGGCTCCTCAGCGAGGCCGCCGGCCATGACGTGGGGGAGGAGACGGCACTCGACGCGATGGCGCGGCGGGCGGTGCCGGACGACTCGGCTGCGAACCTCGGCTTCGTCGAGATGGCCACCGCGGAGATTCCCGCGATCCACGTCGAGCCTGTCGAGAACGAGCCCGACGACCCCGATGGCCCGGGGCGGGCTCGGCCGGACTGAGGTGGCGGGGAGGTAGCGTCGCCCGGATGTCGAGCCCCAGGGTCAAGGCCGCTCCGAGCGACGTCCTCCGCCTCGTCGTCGCCATGTCGGTGCTGCTGGTCACCGTGGTGATCGGAGCACTGTTCGACGACGCGATCGCCGGCTTCGTGGCGGACCTGCTGCGCGGCCTCGACGCGCTCCCGTCATGGTTGACCACCGCGATGGTGGTGGCGGGACAGGTGCTCGCCGTCGTGATCCTCGGCGGCGGCCTGGTGGTGACGGTGGCCCGCCGTCGATGGTTCCTGCTCGGGACCGTCGCCGCCGCGATGGCGACCGCCGCGCTCTTGACGTGGCTGATCCATCCGCTGCTGGACGCCACCGAGGCCCAGATCGCCGCCATCGAGGAATGGGTCCCCGTGTCGCCCGACGCGCTCGGCACCGCGGTGGGCCTGGCGATGGTCGCCGCCATCGTGACCACCGTCTCGCCGTGGGTGTCGCGCAATGTCCGCCGCGCCGGGTGGGCGCTGGTGGTTGTCGCCACGATCACCCGATTCGTGGGCGCACCTGTCAGCTTCGACACGCTGGTCGGTGTGCTCTCGGGATGGGTCGCGGGCAGCGCGGCGATCGTGTTGTTCGGGGCGCCGTCGCGCCGGCCTGAACGGGAGGCGATCGTCGCCGGCCTGTCGGCTGTCGGGGTCGACCTCGAACGCCTCGACGCGGCCAACGTCGACGCCCGCGGCTCGACGCCGTACTTCGGCGCGACGACCGACGGCACTTCCCTGTTCGTGAAGGCGCTCGGCGACGACGAACGCAGCGCCGACCTGCTGTTCCGCATGTACCGGCGCATCCAACCCCGCGACCTGGGCGACGAGAAGTCGTTCTCGACCCTGCGTCGCGCGGTCGAGCATGAGGCGCTCGTCGCGCTCGCCGCCCGTGACATGGGCGTCCGAACCCCTCGACTCGTCGCGCTCGCGACGGCGGAGCCGAACGGTCTGGTGCTCGCCTACGAGGGGATCGAGGGCCGGTCGCTCGACCGTGTTCCCCCCGAGGAGCTGGGTGACGACGCGCTGTGCGCCGTCTGGGAGCAGCTCGCCCTCATGCGGCGCCACCGCGTGGCGCACCGCGACCTCCGGCTCGCCAACGTGTTCCTGGCCGATGACGGCACGGCGTGGATCATCGAC
>DATEEV010000477.1:0-3820 GCA_035281005.1 Microthrixaceae bacterium
CACGCCGAACGAAGACGACTTCCCGCTCATCATCTCGGTAGACGACCACATCCTCGAGCCGCGCGACCTCTGGCAGCGCGAGCTGCCCGCGTCCGTGCGCGACCGGGGTCCGAAATGCGTTCGCGAAAAGACCAGGAGCACCTTCCAGGGCGGCGTGCTCACCATGGAGCGCAACGTCGACGACGGCGCGTGGACCGACGTCTGGGTGTTCGACGATCTCGTGATGGGCACGAACCTGCTGCACGCCGCAGGGGGCATACCGGTCGAAGAGCAGAAGAACGTTCCCGCCATCTACGAGGACTTCCGCCCCGGCACCTACGACCAGGCCGCCCGCATCGCCGACATGGACGCCAACCACCAGCAGGTCGGCATCAACTACCCGAACACGTTCCCGCGCTTCGCCGGTCAGGGATTCGCAGAGCGACCCGACAAGGGGCTCGCCCTCCTCTGCCTCCAGATCTACAACGACTGGATGATCGACGAGTGGTGCGGCGGCGCTGCGAAGAATCGCCTCATCCCGCTCACGCTGATCCCGCTGTGGGATCCGGTGGCAGCGGCGGCTGAGGTGCGGCGATGCGCCGCCAAGGGCAGCTTCACCATCGCCTTCAGTGAGAACCCGTCGAAGCTGGGCTTCTCGTCGCTCTACACCGGCGAGTGGGACGTGTTGTGGGACGCGTGCCAAGAGACCGACACCACCATCTCGATGCACATCGGGTCCTCATCGTCGATGCCGACCACGTCGCCCGACGCCCCACTCGCGGTGTCGATGTCGCTCAACGCCCACAACGCCCAGGGCTCGGTCTGCGACTGGGTCTACAGCCGTTCGCTCGAGCGGTTCCCAGGCCTCAAGCTGGCCTACGCCGAGAGCCAGGTCGGATGGATGCCCTTCCAGTACGAGCGGATGGACAGCGTCTGGCACGAGTCCGTCGGCGAGGTCGACCTGCCCCGACCGCCCTCCAGCTACCTGGAGGGCCGGGTCTTCGGGTGCATCTTCGACGACCTCCACGGCCTCAGGTGCCGCGACCAGGTCGGCATGGACCACATCTTGTTCGAATGCGACTTCCCCCACCCCAACGGATCGTTCCCCAACTCGCGCCGGCGGGCATGGCAGCTTTCCTCGAAGGCCGAGCTGAATGCGGACGAGGTGTACAAGCTGGTGCGCGGCAACGCCATCCACGTCTACGGCCTCGACCGGTTCGGCATCTCCGAATGACGGCTTCTCCCACGTGGCCCGAGCGCTGGACCGAAGCGGGCGAGTCCGGGCTCATGGCCCGGCTCGTTGCCCTGCAGGTCGTGGCCGGCCAGCAGCTCGAGACGATCGCCTCCGAGCACGGCATCGCCTTGGCCGACTACCTCGTCCTCGGCGTGGTGCGCCGTTCGGCCGGAGGAGTCTGTGCACCCTCGACGATCTGCACGGTCCTCCGGCGCACCTCCGGTGGGATGAGCCTCACCCTCGACCGCCTCGAGGCTGCCGGCTGGATCACCCGTGAGCCCGATCCGAACGATCGACGACGGGTGCTCGTGCGACTCAGCACGGCGGGCATGACCCTCGCGATGGCCGTGAACGAGTCGCTCCACGAATGGGAGCGCGCGCTCGTCGGGCGCCGTCGACTTCGGACGATGGTCGACGCGATCGACGAGCTCCTCGGGGTACTCGAACCCAGGGAGCGGAGCGGCACCGCACACTGACGTGCTGCATCATTTCCCCGCGCCTACGTGCGGAGCGGACAGTCAGGCGTCGGGGCGGACGGCCTCGACCATGCGATCGGTGTGCGCCTGTTGCTCCCAGGAGAGGCGGGCCAGCCAGAACCGCAGGAACATGGCGAGGGAGTACCGCGAGCTGCGCGGTCGAAGCCCTCGTGCTGCCGCGGATCGACAGCCTCGCGGACAAGTCCTAGCCCTGACAGGCGAGTTCTCGTTCAGGCCCGATTGACGTAGGGCGTGCGTCCTTCATTTCAGGGTGGGTGCGGACCAGGAGGGGGCTCGACCGACCTCGTCGTAAAACGTCAGACTCCGATGTTGAAGAGTGCACGAGCATTGTCGCCGAGGAACGCCCGCCGATCGGTCTCGTCCGGGAACGCGCCGACGAGCTCCTCCAGGTCGGTGAGGTACTCCGGGGTGTGGTCGGCGTGGGGAAAGTCCGACGCCCACATGAACCGGTCGGCGCCGAACCGGTCAGCCAGCGCGGGGATCGTGCGCTCGTCAGGATCGCAGGAGATCCACACACGCTCCCGGAAGTATTCGCTGGGCTTGCGCTCCAGGGGCACGCGCGTGCCGATGAAGGTGTGGCCGTACACCGCGTCGATCCGGTCGAGCCAGTAGCCGACCCATCCGCCGCCGGACTCGAGGACGATCACCTTCAGGTGGGGAAAGCGGTCGAACACCCCGTAGTCGAAGAGGGTGGTGAACTGGTGCCGGACGCCGTCTGACGCGGTGACCGATGCGAGGAGACGCAGCTCTCGCACGTTCTCCCAGGCGCCCATCCGCGTGCCCTTCGTCCACTGCGGCTCGAAGGTCGGGTGGATGGCGAACGGCACGTCCAGTGCCTGGGCGGTCTCGAAGACCGGGTCGTTGTCGCGGTGCCCGAGCGGGCGCCCGTCGTGGGTGAACGGTGCGACGTAGGCGCCCTTTGCGCCCTCGCCGACGGCGCGCACGAGCTCGGCGGCCGCCGCCTTCGGATCCGAGAGCGAGAGATGCGCGGTGGGCACGAGGCGTGGACTGCCGGCGCAGAACTCACAGATCCACCTGTTGTAGGCGCGCGTGTAGGCCTGGCTGAGCTCGACGTCGTCGAGCTCAGCCTCCCAGAGCAGCCCGACAGTGGTGTAGAGCACCGCCGCATCGATGCCCTCTGCGTCGAGGAGCTCGAGCCGCTCGACAGGGTCCATGCTCCCGAACGGCGCCTCGCGGAGGTAGGTGCGGTCGGGATCCTTCTGGATCGCTCGCAGGTCGGGGTCGCCCATGGCGCCGAGCGTGGATGGGAACCCGCTGCGGCTCATGCGCGACCGGTTTCCGCCGATCTCCAGCTCCTCGAGACCATCGTCGTCGAGCACGAACCGGAGCGCGCGGTCGCGGTACTTCGGCTCGAGGTACCGCTCCCACAGGTCGGGTGGCTCGAGAATGTGCCCGTCGGCGTCGACGGCACCGTCGACGCCGAGGGTGTGGGTGGCGTGCAGCTCCTTGCTCATCGTCCTTCAACCTCGCCTCTCGGTTCTCGAGGAAGGCAGCGACGCCCTCCTTGTGGTCCTGCGTCCGGGACAGTCAACTGCACGATCATTCCCGAGCGCGTCACCGCTCTCCGCAACGCGCTCCGCGCCTGACGTGCGTCTGCTTCCTGCGCGCGGCGACTCTTCCGGTTGACGCACGCGTCTGGAGCGCTGCTTTCGCAGCTGGGGTCGAGCTCTATCGGCCAAGCGGGTCATCAACGTAGCGCCACGACGTCAGCGCAGGCGCGTGCCGCGTCTTCACCGATCCGGACGCGCTTCGAGGCCCAGGCCCCAGAGGGGTCGATCATGCCGGAACCGGTCTCGACGGCGAGTCATAACGCGATGAGGTCACGCGCGCGTCGTGCCGCTTCCTCGATGAGCGTCTGCCGGATCGATCTGGCGACCATGCCCGCCAGGTTGTGCAAGGCGGGTACGAGCGCGTCGACGATCTTGTCGTGGCGGGTGTCGAGGAGGCCGATGTTGGTCGCGTCCGATGCTCGCTTGCGTGGTTCGTGACGGTCTTCGAGCGCGTGGACCTACGCCGCCATGAGGCCAGCCCGTGTCGCGATCTCGAGGGTCTCGTCCACTCGGTCGCCGGCGAGAACACGAACTGGCTC